>QMUE01000022.1 GCA_003663535.1 Thermococci archaeon | reverse complement strand
TTTATGCAAAAAAATTTGAAAAATTGGTAAATATATCGGCATATTGCCTTTCTATTTTAATTTAATGTTAAAAAATATTAATATTTTTAACATAATGCCAAAATAGGAGGAGACAAAGAAAGAGCAATGTTATAACATTTTACTTATCGAGTTAGGTAATAAAAATATTTGATACTTAGTGTAATTAATTATAATTAGAAAAACTTATTAAGACCAAATTAAAATTAATATTTTGAAAAACTTTACTAGGTGGTGGGCAAATGTCTGAGGAACCGTCCGATACTGCAATAATTATGGCAGAAATTGTAGGTACATTTCTTTTGGTTTTGTTAGGAGATGGCGTCGTTGCCAATGTAGGATTGGCCCCTAGGCTAGCGGCAAATGCATATACATGGGCATCTATAGCTCTAGGATGGGGTCTAGCTGTAGCAATTGCTGTCTATGCAGTAGGTGGAATTTCCGGTGCGCATATAAACCCTGCTGTGACCATTGGACTTGCAGTAAAAGGGGATGTTCCATGGCGCAAAGTTCCTGCCTATTTAACCGGTGAGCTTATTGGAGGTTTCTTAGGAGCAGCAGGAGTTTATGCAGTTTACTATGAAGGATTAAAAGCGGCAGGAATGCCAAATGTGTGGGCTACCGGCCCAGGTTCAGTTTTCTCCGAGGCCTTTTGGGGTGCAGTAAAAGAAGGAGTCCAAGCAGTCGGGCAGTACTCTATAACAAACGCATTTATGGCAGAGATCATAGGAACAATGGTATTGCTTATAGGTGTGTGTGCAATAGGAGATAGAATGAATATAGGACCCGGATCTAACATGGCTCCCTTTATGGTAGGTATGCTTGTTGCAGTAATAGGTTTTGGCCTAGGAGGGCCTTCAGGTTATGCCATTAACCCAGCTAGAGACTTACCTCCACGCATCTTTGGAGCTCTTGTAGGTACCAAAGGGCTCTTTGATGGCTGGTACTGGATAGGTCCACCTGTTATTGGGGCTACCATAGGAGGTATCTTAGGTGTCCTTGTTTATAAGTACTTAGTTAGTCCATTTGTTCCAAAAAAAGAATGAAGGTGTAAAAAATGTCCGATTTGGAAGGAAAATATGTTTTGTCCCTCGATGAGGGAACCACAAGTGCCAGAGCCATTGTATTTGATAGAGAAAGCAACATAATGGGCGTAGGTCAGTATGAGTTTCCCCAGTACTACCCAAAACCCGGATGGGTAGAGCACAACCCAAACGAGATATGGGATGCCCAAGTAAGAGCTTTCAAAACTGCTCTCGAAAGTGCAGATGTAAAACCAGAGGATATAGCTGCCATTGGTATTACCAATCAGAGAGAGACGACAATAATATGGGACAAGAAGACTGGCGAACCAGTCTATAATGCAATAGTTTGGCAGTGTAGAAGAACTGCTGACATTGTTGATGAGCTTAGAAAAGACCATTATGACGTTATAAAGGAAAAAACAGGACTTGTTCCAGACTCATACTTCTCGGGGCCAAAGATTAAGTGGCTTCTTGACAACGTCCCGGGTCTTAGAGAAAAGGCCGAAAAAGGAGAGATTCTCTTTGGAACAGTAGATACATTTCTCATCTGGCGCCTGAGTGGAGGAAAAGTCCACGTAGTGGACTACTCCAATGCCTCACGTACAATGATATTCAACATTCACAAGCTTGAGTGGGACCAGGAACTTCTCGAGATTCTTGGAATTCCCGAAGCTATTCTGCCAGAACCGAAGCCTTCAAGTGAAATTTACGGATACACAGATCCAAAAGTCTTTGGAGCGGAAGTTCCAATATCTGGTGATGCTGGAGATCAGCAGGCTGCACTGTTTGGACAGGCATGTTACAAGCCGGGTATGGTTAAGAACACCTATGGAACTGGGAACTTCATGTTGATGAACACCGGTGAAAAGCCCTACCCATCCAAAGATTTGCTTACAACAATTGCATGGGGTCTAAAGGGGAAAGTTGAATACGCCCTTGAAGGAAGCATTTTTATCACAGGAGCGGCAGTACAGTGGCTGAGGGACTCGCTCAAGATAATTGAGGTTTCAGCGGAAGTTGAACCTCTGGCTGCATCACTTGCAAGCAATGAGGGGGTATACTTTGTTCCAGCCTTTGTTGGCCTTGGAGCTCCGTACTGGGACCAATACGCAAGAGGATTGATAATTGGAATTACAAGAGGAACAAGAAGAGCACATTTTGCAAGGGCTGTTCTTGAGTCAATAGCCTATCTGACAAAAGACGTTCTTATCGACATGGAGAAAGACAGCGGAATCAAAGTAAAAGAACTCAGAGTAGATGGAGGAGCTACAAAAAACAACTTCCTTATGCAGTTCCAGGCTGATGTCCTCGGCACGAAGGTAGTTAGGCCCGTTATTCAAGAGACAACTGCTCTTGGTGCTGCATACCTAGCAGGACTTGCAGTGGGCTACTGGAATAACCAGGAAGAGATTGCAAAAATGTGGAAAGTAGAGACTGAGTTTGAGCCTCAAATGGATGAGCAAACTAGAGAAAAACTTTATGCTGGGTGGAGAGAGGCTGTTAAGAGATCCTTAGGCTGGGCAAAAGTGCTTAAAGACCTTGGACTCTCAGAATAAAAAATTATTTGGAAATTTTTCCTTTACTTTTATAGTGTATGAAAGAGTAGTAGGCATAGAAAGACCTTTTTTAAGTTTATTCTTTACATTTATAAAAATCTGGAGGAGAAGAACATGGAACGAAAAAAAGTAGTCGTTATTGGAGCGGGTGTTGTAGGAGCCTCTATAGTCAGGGTTTTAAGCCAGTACAATGAGCTTGATGTATATCTGTTAGAAAAGAACGTGGATGCGGGGATGGGCGTAAGCAAAGCAAACACTGCAATAATTCATCCAGGGCATGAAGATGATCCAAAAAAATGCCCATTAAGGGCGAAGCTCTGTGTTAGGGGCAACAGATTATGGCACCAATGGGTCAAGGAACTCGGAATTCCCGCTAAGTTCCCAGGAGAGCTAATGATTGCAATAGAAGAAGATGACTTAAAAGTTGCGGAGCATTATCTAGAGCTTGCTCAAAAAAACGGTGTACCAGGAGTTAGACTCGTCGACAATGAAGAGCTAAGAAAGCTTGAACCTAATGTAAATCCTAATGTGGCTGGAGCACTGTGGGCCCCCACTGCTGGTGTAATGGATTCTCCGATGGCAGCTCCAGCATTGGTAGAAAACGCAGTTGCCAACGGCGTTAGATTCTTTCCAGAAACAGAAGTCCAGGGGATAAAGATTGAAAATGGAGAGGTAAAAGGAGTCAAAACGAATAAAGGATTCATAGAAGCGGATATCATAATAAATGCCGCTGGTTTGTATTCAGATAAAATTTCAAAAATGGCAGGAATTGATTATTTCACAGTCCATCCAAGAAAAGGTGAATACTATGTATTCGACGACGATGCCACGCCAAAAGTGACAAGAATATTGCATCAAACACCCACTCCCGTGACAAAGGGAGTTTATGTCATAACTGAAATGCATGATGGATTGATGATAGGGCCCACAGCTGAAGATTTACCTGAGGATGCCAAAGAGGACACTTCTACCACAAAAGAAGGCTTAGATTTTGTGTGGGAATGGGCCCAAAAGCTTGTAAAGGAATTGCCACCGAAAAATAAAGTCATACGCACATTCGCAGGGCTAAGACCAGAACCTCCGGATGGCAGGTGGATTATAGAAGCATATGATGATCCATGGGGCTTTATAAATGCTGCTGGAATAAGATCGCCTGGCTTTACATCTGCTCCAGCAATAGCATATTATATTGTTGAAGAGCTCATACAGAAGAAACTTGACATTAAGCTTACCAAAAAATCCCACTGGAATCCCTACAGGAGGGCATATTGGTTTAAGGATCTTCCTCCGGAAAAACAGAATGAGCTGATAAAACAAGACCCCGCTTATGGAAACGTTGTGTGTATGTGCAGAGAAATCACGGAAGGAGAAATAGTGAACGTTATAACGAGAATGAAAAGTATGGGTGTCAAAATCATAACTCTCGATGGAATAAAGATGAGAACAGGCGCAATGGCGGGTACTTGCCAAGGTTCTTACTGCAGAATCAGGATTGCAAGGATAATAGCCAGAGAAACCGGCATTCCTTTGTGGGAGGTTTCTTTCAGAGGAAAAGGAACTGAGTATGGAATAGGGGACGTTAAAGTTCTACTGAGAGGTAATGGGGGCGATAAGAATGCAGAATGATTATGATGTTGTTGTGATAGGAGGTGGCCCCGCAGGTTTGGCAGCGGCAATAAGAGCCAGAGAGCTCGGGTTAAGGGTATTGCTCTTAGAGAATAGGGAAACACTTGGGGGAATCCCCCTCCAGTGCATACATCCGGGATTCGGACTTCACTACTTCAAAGAGGATCTCACAGGAACTGAATTTATTTACAGATTCATATACAAATTTTTGGATATGGAAATAGAGCATTACACAGGGGCGCATGTGGTCTCGATAGAGCCATTTTCGGACCTAGAAAAGAGACTAAGGGTTGTTACTTCAAAAGGAGTTCTTGATATAACCACCACTACCGTCATTTATACTACTGGAGCAAGAGAAAGACATCTCTTCGAAATAGGAATAACCGGCCACAGACCTGCTGGAGTTTACACCGCAGGTGAAGCCCAGACAATGATGGACATTGACGGTATAATGCCCGGCAAGGAAATAGTTATTGTAGGTTCAGGAGACGTTGGGCTTATAATGGCAAGGCGTTTTGCTCTGGAAGGAGCTCACGTAAAAGCAGTTATAGAGATAATGTCATATCCAGGAGGCTTAACAAGGAATGTGGTTCAATGTCTCCAGGATTTTGGAATTCCACTTTATCTCAGCCATGCGGTTACAAGAATTGAGGGAACTACAAAGGTCGAGAAAGTGATTTTGACCAAAGTTGACGAGAATCTGAGGCCTGTTCCTGGAACAGAAAAAGAAATAGAATGTGACACCGTTGTGATTGCAGCAGGGCTCGTGCCCTATCTGAAGGTGCTGGAAAGGGCAGGAGTTATAATAGATCCAGCAACCAAAGGCCCTGTGGTAAATGAGCATCTCGAAACGAGCATTCCCGGAATATTTGTGGCTGGCAACGCCCTTGTGATAAACGATCTAGTAGACTATGTTGTCGAGCAAGGGGAACTAGCGGCAGAGAGTGCCTACCTCTACATTCAAAATAAGGGCATCCCAACCAAAAAGTGGAGGAAACTTGTGAAGGGCAGAAACATAAGGCTGATCGTCCCTCACTATCTAAGCGGAGATAACGATGTTATAATATACGCTAGAGTTCAAAAGCCTGAAGAAAACGTAAAGCTGCACTTCCCAGAGATAAATAAGGAAATAAAGCTCCCCTTTGTTAAACCGGCAGAGATGATAAGGATTAAACTAAGAAAAGAGGACATAACAAAAGCAAAAGACAAAATAACAATGGAGGTTGTTCTCAATGAGTGAGATCAGGCACTTTAAACTTACGTGTATTATATGCCCACTTGGTTGCGAGATTGAAGTTAAGATGGAAGGAGACAAAATCGTCGAGATTACAGGGTTCGGTTGTCCCAAAGGGAGAGACTATGCAATACAAGAAGTTATTGCTCCTAAAAGAGTGGTTATGAGCGTTATAAAGGTCAACAAAGGTGATTTTCCGACAGTATCAGTAAAAACCGATAAGCCTGTTCCTAAGGAGCTCATACCAGTAATTATGAAGGAGCTAGCCAAAATAGAAGTGGAAGCCCCAGTCAAGATTGGCCAAGTGATAATAGGAAATGTGGCCAATTCAGGAGCAAATATTATAGCAACAAGACCTTCAAGAAAGGTTCTTCCAGTTTCCTAGGTTCTTAGCATGTCTTAATTTTTTATTTTCTAGGAAGTTCAATAGTAACATGAGAATCACAAGAGAATTCTTTTAGGTGCTGTAAGGACTAGTAGAATTTAATAAATAAATTACGTTATGCAATGGTTATTTTGTTATAACAGTAAAGTTATTAACTCCTGATAAATAAAAAAATTAGGAAGGTGATACCCATGAAATTGAAGGAACCGATTATTGCAATCAATTTTAAAACATATGCCCAAGCTACTGGAGAAGGGGCTTTAAGGATAGCTAAGGCCGCTGAAAAGGTTTACAAGGAGACTGGAGTAACCATAGTCGTTGCTCCGCAGTTGGCTGACCTCTACAGAATCGCTCAAGAGGTTGAGATTCCGATCTTTGCCCAGCACATAGATCCAATAAAGCCCGGTAGTCATACGGGACATGTTTTACCAAAGGCTGTAAAAGAGGCTGGAGCCGTTGGAACTCTGCTTAATCACTCGGAAAATAGAATGATTCTTGCGGATTTAGAAGCTGCTATAAGAAGGGCGGAGGAAGTCGGCTTAATGACAATGGTTTGCAGCAATAATCCATCAGTTAGTGCGGCAGTTGCTGCTCTAAACCCGGATTATGTTGCTGTTGAGCCGCCTGAGCTTATAGGAACTGGGATTCCGGTTAGCAAAGCAAAACCAGAGGTGATAACTAACACGGTGGAGCTCGTGAAAAAGGTCAATCCGGGGGTTAAGGTTCTTACCGGTGCTGGAATCTCGACTGGCGAGGACGTTAAGAAGGCTTTGGAATTGGGAACGGTTGGTGTTCTCCTTGCTAGTGGAGTTACAAAGGCCAAAAACCCAGAAAAGGCAATAAGAGACCTCGTATCACTGATAATTTGATATAGCTCACAATAAATCCTAGCTTGGTGACAAAAATGAAAAAGATAGTTAAAAAACTAGTAGTTAAGAATCCAGAAGGTCTGCATGCAAGACCCGCTGGAAAATTGGTAAGGATATTATCGGATACAAAAAGCACGGTAATAATAAACTACAAAGGAAAAACGGTTAATACCAAGAGCGTTCTTAGTCTTTTAACTTTGGGAGTCGATCCTGGAGAAGAAATTGAAGTTGTAATAGAGGGTGAAGATGCAGAAAAGGCACTAAAGCTTGTGGAGAGTGTCGTAATTGGAGGTAATTAAAGTTCCCTCTCAATATATTGTCTATGAGGGTTATTGTTATGGAACCCTTAGATATATAAAGAAAAAGTTGGAAGTGGACAAAAATATGTTACTCGATCTAAAAGAACTAAAAGCTGCAGCAGAGAGATTAATTGATAAAATACATACAAAAAAGAGTTTCAATAAAGATATCATGGAAATTACAGAAATTCACAAGATGATCTTGGCAGATCCTTTCTTGTGGTCAGAAATTGAGAAAAATGCCAAAAATGGAAAGATATCTATTGAAAGCCTCTTAAACGTTAGAGACAAGATAATAGAATTGCTGATAAACACTGGAAATCCGTTAATAATAGAGAGGCAATACGATATAAAAGACATCTTCAATGCTCTAATAAAGGAAATTGTCGGGGAAGAGAAGAAGGAGTTATTCCCCAACGATGTAGTGTATGTAGAGGAAGTGTATCCTTCAGACATAATAGAGCTATATAAAAGTAGGGTAGGAGCAATTTTAAGCAAAAAAGGCTCTCACACGAGCCATGCGGCAATTTTAGCAATGTCTTTAGAAATACCCTATATTTACAATGTACCCGAGCTAAGCAAATATGATGGACATTCAGTGTTTGTAGATGCATTTTATGGAAAAATAATAATAGATCCTTCCCCTGACAAAATTAAAGAAATTAAGCGAATTATCAAAAAGTATCAAGAAGAAAAAAAAGAGCTGGAACAGTACTCCAAACTACAATTTAAAGATATTAAAGTGATGGCAAATATCGGCTTCTTGCAGGAGATAGACTTGGCTAAAAAGAAAGGGGCTGATGGGATTGGTCTCTTTAGAACAGAATTTCTTTTTTTGAATAGAAGATCACCTCCATCAGAAGAAGAACAGTTTTTGATATACAAACGTGTTTTAGAAAGCTTTTATCCAAATGAAGTGACTATCAGACTGTTGGATATTGGAGGAGACAAACAAATTTCTTATCTGGATATGCCTAAGGAAGAAAACCCGTTTTTAGGAGTAAGAGGAATCAGATTGCTACTAAAAAACAAAGAATTACTAATAACTCAACTAAAAGCACTTATACGAGCATCAAAATATGGAAATTTGAAGATATTAATCCCAATGGTTACCGTTACAAAAGACGTAATTGAAGTCAGAAAACTTCTGGAAAAGCTTAGAAAAGATGTCAATGGGTATGGGGAGATTAAACTTGGGATTATGGTAGAAGTTCCCGCCGTCATTTTTAACATAGAGGAATTTATCCCCTATATTGACTTTGTCAGTATAGGGACAAATGATTTGACCCAATATCTTTTTGCAGCAGACAGAAACAATGTAAACGTTTCCAGTTACTATAATGATGAGAGCAAAATTGTATTATCTGCTATAAATATGGCCGTAAATAAACTTTCAAAAGCAAATATTCCAGTTTCAATCTGTGGAGAACTAGCTGGAAAAGCACACATTATAGAAAAGCTGCTTGAAATTGGAATTCGTGAACTATCTGTTGCCCCATCTAAGATCCCCAAAATCAAAAAGCAAATAGCTGAATTTCTTGATCCTAAAGCTTCTTCACGTGTTTAGACTCTTCCGCTTTTTTTACTACTATATCTAACGAAGAACCGAGAGAAGCTTCAACTGCCGCGACTATAGCACCCTCAACTAAAGGGGCATCTGCAATTTTAACGTTTTTCGGCATTCCAAGAAGGTTTATTGCACTCTTAGCTGCTAGTATTGTGCTTCCTATATCCCCAATAATAATAACGCCATCGCTCTTTTCTATTAATTCTTCTAGGCAATGAGAAACTCTTTCGGCATCTATGCCCAATTCACCATCTTTTGTTCCTCCAATAGCCTCTATGAGAACACCACTAGGTGCCATTTGAAGGCAAATGTCTTTAACTCCTTTCGCAACATCCGGGCTGTGAGAAAGAATTAAAAGAGAAAGCATTATCATCACTCCGATAAAGCTTCACAGAGACTCTTAAAAAATAAATACGAGCTTGTTGCTCCTGGATCTTGGTGGCCGATACTTCTCTCTCCTAAATATGAAGCTCTGCCCTTTTTAGCTTGCATAGGTATAGTGGCTTTCATTCTCTCCTCTGCAAGTTTTATAATCTCTCTACATATCTCGGAGATTTCATTTTCCTCATTTAGCACTTTCTCTTTTAGGAACTCCACTACTGGCTCCCATACATCAACCATTGTTTTTTCTCCAACTTCAGCCTTTCCTAGTGTTTTTATGCCAATTAGAGCATTTTCAAGTGCCTTTACTAGATCCTTATCGTCGATTTTCTCTTTGTTTCCAATTGTCATACTCATTTTCATAAATACCGTCCCATATAATGGCCCAGCAGCACCGCCCACACTACTAAGGAGAGCCATCCCTACAATCCTCAAAAGTTCTCTTGGAGTTTTTGGATTCATAGTACCTAACCGCTCCAGTGCCGTCCTCGCGCCTCTATCCATATTTATCCCGTGATCTCCATCCCCTATTGCAGCATCAAGTTGAGTTAAGTACTCCTTATTCTCAGTGAGATATTTTGCGAATATTCTCACAAACCTGTCAAAATATTTTACGTCATATTCCATCTTTGTTCCCCCAGGGAAAAGTAAGAAAATCCAAAATCAAACCTTCCATCTCAAAGCCGGCGTAAGGGCAGGATCGTCGAGCAATTCTTTAAGTTCATCATCGAGTTTTAATACAGTTATTGAAGCTCCTTGCATTTCTAAAGAGGTTATATAATTCCCAACTAGTGTTTTGTAGCGCTTAACGCCTATCCCGTCAAGCATTTGAGAAACTTTTCTATTTACTATAAAAAGTTCCATAAGCGGTGTTCCACCCATTCCATTTACGAGCAATGCAACTTCGTCTCCTTTCTCCAATGGCATATCTTGCAAAATTGCATTCATCATCATTTGCACAATCTCGTCAGCAGGTTTCATTTTTAGTCTTTTTCTACCTGGTTCTCCGTGAATTCCAATTCCAAATTCAAATTCATCTTCGGATAGTTCAAATGTTGGTTTTCCAGCCGCTGGAACAGTGCAGGGAGTCAAAGCAATGCCGATAGATCTAACATTTTTAGCTACTTTTTCAACGACTTTTTTAACCTCTTCAAGTGACCATCCTCTTTCAGTAGCTGCTCCTCCTATTTTTTCAGCAAAAACTGTTCCTCCAACTCCTCTCCTTCCTGCGCTATAAAGAGATTCTTCTACTGCAACGTCATCTGCAATGACAACAGATTCTACTTTATACCCCTCTGCTTTTAGTAAGTCTGCGGCCATATCAAAGTTCATGACATCTCCAGTATAGTTTTTCACAATGAAAAGGATTCCTTCACCTCCTTCAACAGTCTTTGCAGCTTCATACATTTGGTCTGGGGTTGGAGATGTAAATACTTCTCCTGGACAAGCAGCATCAAGCATTCCCCTGCCTACATAACCTCCATGTAATGGTTCATGGCCGGAGCCTCCACCTGAAATTAAGGCAACTTTTCCTTTCACTGGAGAATCTGCCCTATAAATAAAGTTTGGACTAAAATGCACTTTTATTAGATCAGGATATGCTGCTACCATCCCTTCTAACATTTCTTTTACAACGTTCTCGGGGTTATTAATAAGTTTCTTCATCTTAGTATCCCTCCAATAAAGTTTGTTATAAATATTAAGCATATTTTACTTAATAAATTTAATTGTTATAACTTTAGTTCCAGTTATTTCTGAAATTTTATAATTTGTTAAAGTTGTATATTCTGTTCAAATTCACGATTAGAATAGCGCTTGAAATCCTGAGAGCTACCCATTCAGAGTACCTCACTGGCCTATAAACAATAACAAACTTCAGAAACTCCACCGAAGTTTACTGCCGACTTCATTATACAAAAACAGAAAACGGCCAGAAAATACTTCAACAATCACCCAGAGCTTTCTCTGAGTATATTCACATCATGCTTATCCTGACAGTATCAAAATGTGAAACGATACATTTATTAATCTTTATTCATCATATTGTATAATAATTTGCGAGAGGTCATACCTTCTATGACACATGGGTGGTGAGCCATGTACACTATTAAAAAAGAGAAAAAAGAAACAAGAAAAAGTCAATACAAAACCATACCCCTTTATCCCAAAACCTATCTCCTTTTAAAACAAGAAAAAAATAAACTTGAAGAAAACTTTGGAAGAAAGCTCAGCTGGGACGACTTGATTTTCATACTCCTTGAATTTGAAAAGATGTTAATAAACGACGAATAAGAATAGGCAAGTAATCTCAAGCATTCTTAATGAGGGATCTCTCCCAATATTTTAATATAGAATTATGGAAAACAGGAGAGAGAATTATGGAAACAAAAGTGCTAGGCCTCACTGTTGTGGGCAGATGTCCTTCTCTGTTGGGGGATTTGGATTAAGGCCTTTTCTTTGCCTTATTTGCCTTATTATGTTTATTGCAAGCTCAGTTGGGAC
>QMUE01000021.1 GCA_003663535.1 Thermococci archaeon | reverse complement strand
TTGGAGATAATTCTAGAAGAGCCCCTTAGGATTACAAGCAAGAGTCTGCTGGCAGATGAGGAGGTTAACCTGAAGGAGATAATAGAGCGGTTGACCTCGATCCTAGTTTCCATGATAGAGGATTTGGCACTTATAAATGAGTTCGAGAGAAAGGAGGTTCTCAGAGACATCAATGGCCTTGAGAACGAACTCGATCGCTTTTATTTCCTCACATTGAGGACTGTAAACAAAGCTCTCTCTGGAGGAAGTATAGGAGAAGATAGAGGGTTTATTAAAAGGAACTTTGATCTTCTTGGAGTTCTCTTTATAGTACGCAATATTGAGAGGATAGGGGATCATATAGTGAGGATTGCGGAGAACTTTGATCCCGATCTTGATATTGAATACTTGAAAGGAATGATACGGAAAGTAATGTCTCAGATAACTGAGAAGGATCTGAAGAAAATTGACGAAATAATGCTCGAGCTAAAGAATTACATAGAATCAATAGATTACAGAAAATCGATTGCCATGGACAGCTATCGTAGGGTACTTGAATATATTGGGAACATAGGGGAAACAATAATTAACATGAGTTTGAGTTGAGAACGTAGGAGATTTTCTTCAATTTTGGACTTTAGGAAAATCTTTGACTTTTTTCAAGCCTCGCCCTTTGGGAGGGAGGGAATTAGATAGTGGAAGAGACTATTAAGAATTGTACATGAACTGTTTTTCGTTTCCACAATGCTTTTAACCATTCGAAGACATTATTGGGTGGTGATTTTTGATGGTTGCTATCATTGTTCATGGAGGAGCTGGTACAATAAAGGATGAGGGAAGAATCCCCAAGGTGATGGAGGGGGTAAGAAATGCCGTTTTGGTTGGATGGAAGGAGCTAAAAAGAGGTTCAGCTATTGACGCTGTTGAAGAGGCAGTCAAAACATTAGAAGACAATCCAATATTTAATGCTGGAACAGGGAGTGTTCTGACGTTGGATGGGAAAGTTGAAATGGATGCAGCTATTATGCGATCTAATCTTGAAGCTGGTGCAGTAGCTAGTATCTGGGGGGTAAAAAACCCAATAAGTATTGCAAGAAAGGTCATGGAAAAGACTGATCACGTTCTCCTTGCTGGGGAAGGAGCCGTTAAATTTGCTCGTCTGATGGGATTTGAAGAATACAATCCAATAGTCGAGGAGAGAGTTGAACAATGGAAAAAGCTTAGAGAAAAATTTCTTGAAAAAGGCACGATTTCCCACTGGAAAAAGATTAGTGAGCTTATAAAGGAATACCCGGAAGTCCTTAGGAGCACTGTTGGTGCTGTGGCATTTGATGGTGAAGAAATAGTTGCAGGTACATCTACTGGAGGGGTTTTCTTAAAGATGTTTGGAAGAGTGGGAGACACTCCGATAATAGGTGCTGGAACTTATGCAAATGAGTTTGCTGGTGTTTCATGTACAGGACTTGGAGAGGTTGCCATAAAGCTTTCTCTTGCTAAAACTGCTACAGATTTTGTTAGGTTTGGTTTAAATGCTCAAAAGGCAAGTGAAGCTGCAATAGAGCTTGCAACTAGATATTTTGGTTCCGAAAATATGGGAATAATCATGGTTGATAAAAATGGGAACATAGGCTTTGCCAAGAACACAAAACACATGAGCGTTGCATATATGAAGGAGAGTATGGAAGAACCAGAGGCGGGAATTTAGGGGATAAAATATGGAGAGAAAAGACCTATGGTTTCTCCATTTTTCGGCATTTTTCTTCTTCTTGGGGTATGTTTTGGTGGCTCCATTAATCTCTCCCTTGGCAATAACCTTTGGGGCCAGTCCTTTTATTGTGGGGATAGTAGCTTCTATCTCGTCAATTTTTGCACTTATTTTAAAACCCCTAGGGGGTATTTTAGGGGATAAAGGAAAGAGCTTTGAGGTCATGATGGTTGGTGCGATTTTTGGAGCCCTTGCAGGGTTTTTTTATATCCTGTCTTTTGTTATGAAGAGTTTAGTTATTTTTGCAGTAGGTAGAGCATTGCATGGAGTTGCAGCAGCATTTTTCTTCCCTTCCTCTCTCTCGACCGCTATCACCCTTGCTCCGAAAGGTAGAGTTGGGGAGACACTTGGATGGAGAGGAACGATGTTTTCTGTAAGTCAGCTCCTTGGGCCAGCTGTGGGAGGGTTTGTTGCAGAGTACTTGGGATTTCATTCCGCATTTATTTTAACCGTCATACTCTCTTTAATAGGATTTTTCTTTGTTTTAAATGCATACAGAGAGATTAAAGACAAAATGTATGTCAAAGAAGAAGAGGAAAGAAAGAGATCTTATAAAGAGCTTGTTAACCTCTCATTTATTTTTGCAGCGGTCTCATTATTTCTTATGACCTTTGCATACAGTGGGATGTATACTTTCCTTCCTGCATATTACAAGCTTTTGGGATTTGGTACAAGTGTTTTTGGAGTTTACGCTAGTGTAATGGGTGGTTTTAGCATTTTAACAAGGGTTTTTGGTTGAAGGGAGGCTGACAAGAGGGGTCCAGTTCCTGTGGCGTTAGTGGGACTGCTTCTAAGTTCAATATCCTATGGCATTTTAGTTATATATCTCCTACCCCCAGAAGCGTATCTAAGTGCGGCTATCTTGGGAATGGGATTTGGGTTGACTGTTCCAGCTCTTCAGATGTTAGCCTTGGCAGCTCTTCCCAAGAACATCCGGGGAGTAGGTTCAAGCATATATACGATGTTTTTTGATTTGGGTTATCTATCAGGGCCTTTGGCCCTTGGATACCTCGCAGAAAGTGAGGGTTATAAATCGGTGTTCTTCTTTCTCCCTATACTAACATTTTTATCCTTACTAAACCTTATGATTCTTAGATTATGGAGGAGGAAAAAGGCATGAAAATAAGAGTTTCATATGGAACAGCAATAATGTTGGGGTTAAAAAGGGGTCAAATGTTAGCAAGGCCAACAACAGCATATTTTATGACATATCATGAAGGAAGATGTATTAATAATTGTGCTTTTTGTGTACAGGCGAGAAAAAGTAGGGCCGATGTAGAAAAACTTTCAAGGATAACTTGGCCAGTATTTGACTTAAAAGATGTAGTCTCTAAGCTTGAGAAAACGAAATTTGCAAGACTATGCATCCAAACTATAGATTATCCTGGCCTTAAAGAAGATGTCATAGCAATTCTTGAGAGTCTTTCTCCCATTGGTTTACCGGCCTCTCTTTCAATTACACCAGTGGAGGAGGCATCCCTTAAAACATTCAAAAAACTGGGTGTTGACTACATAGGAGTGGGCTTGGATGCTGCGAGTGAGGAAGTTTATAATAAGGTAAAGGATTCATGGTATTCTTGGAGTGAAATGTGGAACTTTGCAAAGGATGTTATAAAGATTTTCGGGGAGAGAAAGGCGTTCATTCATTTGATATTCGGACTGGGGGAGACTGAGGAGGCCTTTTTGAGTACAATTCAGGAGGCATATGATATTGGGGCAGAAGTGTCTATATTTGCATTTACCCCTATTAAAGGAACCGCTTTAGAGAATAAGACAGCTCCAAGTCTTTACAGATATAGATTAATGCAAATAGGCCTTTATTTAATCAAAAATGGGATAAAAAGGGTTGAAGATTTTGAATTTAGAAGGGGGATGATTGTTGATTTTGGTTTTTCACGAGAGGAACTTTTAGAAGTTCTTAG
This sequence comes from Thermococci archaeon, assembly GCA_003663535.1. Taxonomy (GTDB): domain Archaea; phylum Methanobacteriota_B; class Thermococci; order Thermococcales; family Thermococcaceae; genus Thermococcus_A. The sequence goes on along the minus strand of QMUE01000021.1, from coordinate 7,803 downwards.
CGAAAGAGTGTTCATGACTCACGGATGCCCTGGATGTAACAGGCCTTATTACAATGAAAAACCAAGCAAAGAACCTTACAACTTCCCTGTAAGACCTGAAAAAGAGTACTTGAATAAATTGCTTAAAAATTTATTTTAAGATTTTAAGAGTGAATATAAGATGTTTTTAAGTTCATTTGTTTTTAACTTATCTGCTATTGGGTAGACTTCTTTGTAGTTTTCTCTTGCTAGGGCATTTAAGGCTTTTGAAAAATAATATAACTCCTCATTTTTGTCCTCTTTTTCCTTTATCTTATGGAAACTGTCAGTGAGATCGCTTAATCTTCCACTTTTCTTTATTATTGCAAGAACACTTCTCACTCTTTCCACTCCTAGAAGGTACATCCCCTGATTTGGAGCATGTAAAAGAGCTTTAAATGAACTATTCATTGCGCTTTTGTAGTCTTCTTTTTCTATATAGACCTCCACTAAACCGAAGCAGGCTTCAAAATACAGCCATAGGTGGGAATCCTCTGTCAATCTTATAATATTTTCAAATTTTTCCTTTGCTACATCTAACTTTTTGTCCTTTAGGGCTTTCTGAGCTTCTTTGAAAATATTTATTGCAAGTTCTTCTTTTTCCATGGTTATTACTCCTTTTTAAGGCTTTTTTGAAGACTCAATTCAAAGTCCTTCCAGATTTTGCTCCGTTCTACTTGCACTCCCCATTTTTTCTTGAATGAATTTAAGAGTACTTGGAGATCTCTTTCAAGATAGTATCTAGCATCGGGGAATGCACTTGTAAGGTATTGAGGCCAATCAATTATTAATATGTCTCCATTACCTTTAAGGACTATGTTATAGAGACTCATGTCAGAATGAATTATCCCAAATTCCACTATCTTCTTATATTCCTCTAAAACTTTGTTAAGCACCTCAAGAGCTTCTTCTTTTGTTAAATCTGTATTTGTCAATTCTATTAACTCAACGCCATCTATAAACTCCATAACGATTGTGTGTCTGTTCCATGCGATTGGTTTTGGAACCTTGGCTATTGGACTTAGAAGTTGCAATGCTTCGTACTCTCGTTGGGCAACAAGCCGGGAGACATATAGCCATGAGATATGTCGTTTATCTATAAGATTTGGTCGGTATAGTTTTATTCTTGTAAAACTGGTTCTACCAACTCGATTAAATTTAACCGCTACTCTCTCTTCATTTGGTGTTATTCCGATATACACATCAGCCTCTTTTCCTACCCCTATTTGAGTCTGACTTATTGCGTTGATAATACCTTTTTGAGCAAATGTTCTTATAGCTAAAGCATCGTACCCATGTATTGTGAGTTGGTACCCTATGTATCCTATGTCACTTCTCCTTCTCACAAGGCCCCAATTATCGAGTTTTCCAAGGCGATGAGAAGCAGTTTCGATATCTACTCTTGCAAATTTTGCAATAGTTTCTAAGGGCACCCATTCATAATGACGCATATTTAGCTCTACCCCTCTCAGTATCCTAAAGTCAAGGTCTTTTAGATTTGGATAAATTTCTAGAGCCAAAAGTTTACTGACCATGGTAATTCGATTTTTCATTTTTTCTTTTTATAGTTAACTCTTCGATAATTTTTTAAACGCTTAATTTTTCATTTAAGATATGCGTAGGAAACTCCTCTTATTGCTCTCTCTTGGGTGGATATTCAACTACGTGCATAGAATGGCTATTCCTCCTCTTATTCCAATCATTAAAAATGAGCTTGGTATAACAAACGCTCAAGCAGGGTTATTGATGACTTCTCTCTTGCTTCCCTATGCATTGACTCAAGTCCCAGCAGGGTATTTTGGAGATAAGATTGGAAGAAAAAGACTTGTGGTGATTAGTATTCTTGGTTATTCGTTGGCTAGCTCTTTAATGATTTTTGCAAAACAATATTGGCACTTAATAAGTGTTAGAGCACTTTATGGTGTTTTTGCTGGCCTTTATTATGCACCATCCACAGCTTTGATAAGTGAAGTTTATAAAGAGAAAAAGGGCTCAGCATTAGGAGTTTTCATGATTGGCCCCCCAGTAGGCAGTGCTATTGCCCCAGCAATTGTTGTTCCTATAGCTCTTGCTTTGGAGTGGAGATATTCTTTTGTAATCATTTCATTAGTGAGTGCTTTGATTGGGATTGCATTAATTCATGGAGTTAAAGGTGAAGTGAGACAAGTTGAAAGAGTAAATTTTGCAATACCAAAAAATGTGTTTGGATTAAGTCTCATGAACTTTATAGTGCTTGCTGCGTTTTTTGGGATGTTAACATTTCTACCGGATTTCTTTGTAGATAGGGGTAGAAGTATAGAAGAGGCCTCTTTTTACTTTTCTCTCCTTTCAATAGTGGGCATTTTTGGATCTATTGCAGGTGGAACTATTTATGACAGAGTTGGAAAGGGTAGTCTATTTTCTGCCTTATTTTTCAACATGTTCCTCTCGTTTCTTTTGGTAAAAACTACGTATCCTATCTTAGTGCTTCCTTTGGGGTTGTTTTTCTATTCGGTTGGCCCAATAGTCACCGCGTACACAAGTGAACACGCAACTCCAGAGAACCTTGGTACTGTTATGGGATTTGTCAATATGATGGGCTTTTTTGGAGCCACTATTGGTCCGTATTTTATAGGGTTCTTGATAGATAGAGTGGGTTATGAAATGGCGTTTTATTCGATTTCCGGGATGTATTTAGTGAGTTTGTTAATTTTCATGTTTGAGAGGAAATAGCAAATATCCCTTGTATTTTTGTGGTGTGTGGACGTTTAAGAACAAATTTTTACATTAACGTGATTTGTTTAGACATTGGTGTAAGCTTTTGGTGCCTAGAGATTGAATGAAGTAGTTTTTGGGAGTGAATTTACCATATTAAACCTTTGGTTAAAAAGCTAAGGGTTTAGAAATGCTTTTTTATACATAAAACAACCCTTCAATGAAGATGAATAAAAGTGTTCATTAAGAGTATTTGTGTACATTAATGGGGTGATAGAGTTGAGATACGTTAAGTTGCCAAAAGAAAATACTTATGAGTTCCTCGAGCGTTTAAAAGAGTGGGGAGTACTTTATGCTCCAGTGAAGATATCTGAAAAGTTCTATGATTTCAGAGAAATAGACGACGTAAGAAAAATCGAGTTTAAGTACAACAGGACAATAATGCCACCAAAGAAGTTTTTCTTCCTGCCTAAGGAGAAGATATTCGAGTTTAGCATTTCAAAAGCAGAGTACAATGAAGCCATTGAAAACGTGGAGCCATTCATTGTTTTTGGAGTTCATGCATGTGACATTTTTGGGCTCAAGATAATGGACACTATATACCTTGATGAACTTCCTGACAAGTACTACAAGGTTAGGAGAGAGAAAGGCATAATAATAGGAATTAGCTGTGTTCCAGATGAACACTGTTTCTGCAACTTAAGAGAAACTGATTTTGCAGACAATGGTTTTGACTTGTTCCTTCATGAGCTCCCTGATGGGTGGTTAGTGAGAGTAGGTACTCCAACGGGACACAGAATAGTGGATAAAAACATCAAGCTCTTTGAGGAAGTTACAACTCAAGATGTATGTGAGTTTAGAGAATTTGAAAATAAAAAAAACCAAATGTTCAAGTACCATGAAGATTGGGGTAATCTCCGCTACTTACTCGAGATGGAAATGGAACACCCAATGTGGGATGAACAAAGTGAACTTTGTTTGGCCTGTGGTAACTGTAATTTAACCTGTCCAACCTGTAGATGCTATGAGGTTCAAGACATCCCAAATCTTGATGGGGATACAGGTGCTAGGATTAGAAGATGGGATTCCTGTCAGTTAAGAAGTCACGGTCTTGTAGCTGGAAATCACAACTTTAGACCAACGAAAAAATCTCGTTTTATGAACAGGTATCTATGTAAGAACTCATACAACGAGAAGCTTGGCATAAGCTATTGTGTTGGATGTGGAAGGTGTACTTATTTCTGTCCAGCGGAGATAAGCTTTGTAGAAAACTTGAGGACTATTCTGGGATTAAAAGACGATTCATGTCCACCTGAAGTTGCGGAGGAGATGCCGAAGAGAGGATTTGCCTATAGCAGTTCTATGGGAGGTGAAGAATGATGAGCACTCCAAGAGACCCCATGCCTAAGGAAATTATGATGCCTAGAGAGAACCCTTACGCCCTTCATAAGGCAAAAGTGCTTAAGCTTTACACATTAACCGAGACAGAGAAACTCTTCCTATTCCGTTTTGAAGACCCAGAATTAGCTGAAAAGTGGACTTTCAAACCAGGTCAATTTGTTCAACTTACAATTCCCGGTGTAGGGGAAGTTCCAATCAGTATATGCTCATCCGCTATGAGAAGGGGCTTCTTTGAGCTGTGTATCAGAAAAGCTGGGAGAGTTACTACAGTGGTCCATAAGCTCAAACCTGGAGACACAGTCCTGGTTAGAGGCCCATATGGAAATGGTTTCCCTGTTGATGAGTGGGAAGGAATGGATCTTCTCCTTATAGCAGCAGGTCTTGGTACCGCTCCACTTAGGAGTGTCTTCCTTTATGCAATGGATAACAGGTGGAAATATGGGAATATTACATTCATAAACACTGCAAGATATGGAAAAGACTTGCTGTTTTACAAAGAGTTAGAGGCAATGAAAGACCTTGCTGAAGCTGAAAATGTCAAGATAATCCAGAGTGTTACTAGAGATCCAGATTGGCCAGGACTAAAAGGAAGACCCCAGCAATTTATTGTCGATGCCAATACAAATCCAAAGAACAGTGCAGTAGCTGTGTGTGGTCCTCCAAGAATGTACAAAGCAGTTTTTGAGTCACTTATAAACTATGGTTACCGTCCAGAGAATATCTATGTGACACTTGAGAGGAAAATGAAATGTGGAATAGGTAAGTGTGGACACTGTAATGTGGGAACAAGCACTTCGTGGAAATATATATGTAAAGATGGCCCAGTATTTGGTTACTTTGATATAATATCAACCCCTGGACTGCTGGACTGAGGTGGGAAGAATGAGCGAGAAAGTTAGAGTTGGGTTTTACGCTTTAACTTCATGTTATGGCTGTCAGCTCCAAATGGCCATGATGGATGAGATACTCCACCTCTTAGACAAGGCAGAGATAGAGTGTTGGTTCATGGTGGAGAGGAATAGTGATGAGGACAGGGAAGTTGACATAGCTTTCATTGAGGGTAGTGTATCTACCCAAGAGGAAATAGAGCTGGTAAAGAAGATCAGAGAGAAGGCGAGGATAGTAATTGCAGTTGGCTCATGTGCTGTTCATGGTGGTGTACAGAGCTGGGATAAAGACAAAGAGTTTAATGAATTATGGAAGACTGTTTATGGGGATGCTCACGTTAAATTCGAACCCAAAATGGCTGAACCAGTTGAGAAGTACATCAAAGTCGATTACAAACTCTATGGATGTCCACCGGAAAAGAAGGATTTCCTCTATGCATTGGGGACACTTCTCATTGGTTCATGGCCAGAAGATATAGATTATCCAGTGTGTGTCGAGTGTAGGCTCAGAGGCAACCCCTGCATCCTCATAGAAAAGGGAGAGCCCTGTTTAGGACCGATAACTACGGCCGGCTGTGATGCAAGGTGTCCAAGCTATGGAATAGCGTGCATTGGATGCAGAGGAGCCGTTAGGGATGTTGCATGGTTTGACTCACTTGCATTGGAGTTCAAGAAGAAGGGTCTTACAAAAGAAGAAATACTTGAAAGGATGAAAATCTTCAATGCCTATAATCCAAAGCTTGAAGAGATGGTTAGCAAGATATTTGAGGAGGGAGAATGATGTACATCCCGATTACTGTTGATCACATAGCCCGTGTTGAGGGAAAAGGTGGAATCGAAATAGTAACAAGTGATGAGGGGATTAAAGAAGTAAAGCTCAACATAATAGAAGGGCCAAGATTTTTCGAAGCTATTACTCTTGGTAAGAAGCTTGAAGAAGCCTTGGCAGTCTACCCAAGGATTTGTTCGTTCTGTTCAGCTGCTCACAAGCTTACGGCATTGGAAGCGGCTGAAAAGGCCATAGGCTTTACTCCAAGACCTGAAATTCAGGATCTAAGAGACCTACTTTACATTGGAGACATGATAGAGAGCCATGTTTTACATCTTTACCTACTTGTTCTCCCGGATTATCTTGGCTATTCAAACCCACTTGCAATGGTGGACAAATACAAGAAAGAAATCGAGTATGCAATGGCTCTCAAGAACATTGGTTCAAAGATAATGGACTACCTTGGATCGAGGGCCATTCATCAGGAAAACGCCATACTTGGTGGGTTTGGAAAACTTCCAACAAGGGGCCAGTTTGAGGAGCTTAAAAAGGAACTTAAAGAAGTCTTGCCTATGGCAGAGTACACTGTAGAGTTATTCTCGAAACTTGAGCAGTATGAAGAAGTTAAAGACAAAGAAATGATTCACATGGCAGTTAAACCAAGAAACGGCGTTTATGGCATATTCGGAGACTATATCAAGGTAAGTGACGGATTTGAATTCCCTGTGGAAGATTACAAAAAGCACATAGTTGAAAAAGTTGTAGGCCATAGCTTTGCAAAGCACTCCTTCTACAACAATGAGAAGCATTTTATGGTTGGTGCGCTCTCAAGAATAGTCAATAATGCTGACCTTCTCTATGGAAAAGCGAAGGAACTCTACAACCAGTATAAAGATCTCTTAAGATACGACAACTGCTTTGCCAACAACTTTGCTCAAGCACTTGAGCTTGTTTACTTTATAGAGAGGGCTATAGACATAATTGATGATACCCTTGCAAAGTGGCCGATAAAAGAAAGAGATGAAGTAGAAATAAAGGATGGCTTTGGGGTGAGCATAACTGAAGCCCCGAGAGGACTGGTAGCTTATGCTCTTGAAGTCAAAGATGGAAAGGTAAACTATGCGGATATAATTACCCCAACTGCAATGAATCTAGCCATAATGGAGCGCCACGTTAGAATGATGGCAGAAAAACACTGGCAAGATGACCCAGAAACACTTAAACTACTTACAGAGATGACTGTTAGAGCATACGATCCGTGTATTTCATGTTCAGTACACGTAGTTAAGCTCTGATTTTTCTCCAAACTTTTTAAGCACTTTCTCTAATTTTTATTTGGTGGGAGTAATGAGCACTTTAATCCTTGCGCTTGGTAATGAACTTATGAAAGATGATGGAGTGGGATTAAAAGTTGGTAGGATTTTAGCTGAGAAAGGGTATAATGTCCTTGAAGTGGGTACCGACATTTTCAGACTTCAACGGCATTATAATGGTGAAGAAAAGATAATTATCATAGATGCAATATTGACTGAAAAGTATAAACCTGGCCAAGTTGTTCATTTAAAGGGAGATGAAGCTTTTGAAAAGCTTAGAGCTGAAATACGAAGTGCTCATTTCATGGGGGCAATTGATGGGCTCAAACTGTTGAGACTTATTGACAAGAGGCTTGCAAAAGCCGAAATCCATTTCGTTGGTATTGTTGCTAAAGAAATTGACCTTGGGATGGAACTTAGCGAGGAAGTTAAAGGTAATATCCCTAATATTATTAACATGGTAGAATCTCTTGTTGGATAGTTTTGCAAAAAATTTTCATACTTTTAGAGATGTAGGAGGGTGGAATGGTTCGAAAGTCTTTTAAATAAATTCTTTTTACCCCACTACAGCTTTAAAGATATAAAAATGTAAAGGATGACTGAGATGGCATGGCATATCTTTATTCCAGATTCACTCCTCGAAGAGACATCGGATCCAAAAATCAAGACGTATAAAGTTGGACAAATTGGCAGGGCAGCAGCGATCTTTGGTGTGGAACAC
>QMUE01000020.1 GCA_003663535.1 Thermococci archaeon | reverse complement strand
TGATATGTCCCAAATTTCATATTTCCACTCCTCATTACCGTATTCATCTAGAGATCCAACCACTCCATAAGATCCACTAGCAACTGGGGATCTTGCTGCATAGGGAATGTGACCTCCATCAGGGGTTACTGCAATTCCCATAATGTAACCATCGAGCTCGTAATCTTGCTTAGTCCACAAGATGTTTCCAGTCTCATCAAGATAGTAGAGGGTACTATAAGAGCCCGCTACTACTCGAGAACCATCTGACGTAATATCAATCATGTCTATGAAGGGAATGTCTATTTGCCAAGCTACCCGGTATGATATTCCTATGTCTTGGGCTTTTGTTGGTGGTAGTGCAGCCAACGCCAGAACTAATAATAGGCCTATAACAAAAACACAGCTTTTTCTCATGCCTCTCACTATAGAACTTTCCAATTTATCTTTAGTTAGAAAAAACCCTTTTGGTGTAATCTTGATCACCCCCCAAACTCCTCCGCCCACTTTTCGTACCGCTCGATGTCCTTCTTTGTCAGCGGGCTCTTGATCTTCTTGAAAGCCTCCTCGAAGTCCCTCATCTCAAGCGGTCTTGTCTTAAGTGAACGCTTCCTCAGGTCCTCGAAGGGGAGCTCCGCGAGCTTGTGCAAATCTTTGTTCTCCTCCCGTATCATATTCCATATGGCCTCCTGACAGAGGTTCTTAATATCCCTACCCGAGTAATACTTCCTGATGCTCTCTTCTGCTATAGCATCGAGGTCAAGCTTGCTTATATCTAATCCACGTGTGTTGATTTTGATTATCTCCTTCGTGGCCTTTTTGTCCGGTAACGGGACATAAATCCTCCTCGGGAAGCGCGAGAGAACAGCCTCATCCAGATCCCATGGAGTGTTCGTTGCCGCTAAAGTCAGAACAAGGAGGTCGCTCTTCTTGTCCTGGAAACCGTCGAGCTCGGTGAGAAGGGTCGAGAGCATCCTCCTCGATGCTTCGCTCGCATCATCAGAACGTCTTGTGGTTAGGGCATCGATCTCATCGATAAACACTATGCTTGGGGCGTTTTCCCTTGCCACATCATAAAGAGCCGTTATGATCTTGCTTGACTCACCGAAGTATTTACTTAGTATGTTTGAGGTCTTCACATTGAAGAAGGTTGCGTTTAAACTTCCGGCAGCGGCCGAGGCGAGCAGAGTCTTACCCGTTCCCGGCGGGCCGAAGAGTAGGATGCCCTTCCACGGCTGGATTGACTCGGGCTTTTGAAGAGCGGCAATGACGACGGTTTCCATTAGCAGAACCTTTACATCATTAAGGCCCCCTATGTCTTTCCATGTCACGTTAGATCTTGCTATGAGGCCTTTCACGTATTGCCTGAACTGGTTTTCTCCCATCTCCTCTTCGGCTTTTGTTTGTTTGCCCTCGGCACTCATAACGGCTTTTTTGCCAAACTCACCTCTTTTTATCCTTTCAGCTGTTTGCTCCCATTTCTTTGCTTTTTTTAAGTAGAAATTACTGTTGTAGGGCACATGCTTTGCCAGTTGCTTCAGGAGGGTGGCACACTTTAGGGCCTTCTTCCTTGCGGTTTCCATATCACCTTTAGCGACAGCTCTATCAAACTCTTTCTTCGTTTTCTCAAATTCATTTAACAGCGGACCGGATAAATCAACGGGCACTTCGATCAACCCCCAGATAGTTCAAGATCCAGAGCTTTCTTAATTTCATCAATCTTCATGAACAAACCCTCTCTATCGAATGGAATGCCGACATACTCCATAATAATAGAGATAACATCCATAAGCTCTCTGCTTTCCTTTGAAAAGAACATTTCAAGATGCTCAAATGAGAATGGCTTAACCTTGTAGAGATTTTCAAAAACTTTGATCCTCAAGGTGGGAGCACTCATAAAGAGAGAATATATGTCAACCATGTCCTTCCAGTGTTTTTCCCTTTTCTCGTCAGAATATGTCGGGTTGGAATATATATCGAGTTTCAGTACGATAAGAGCCTCGGGAAGAACAACCCTGACTTTTCCAGAGAGTCCTTCAAACTCAAACCTTTCAATGGAATAGTATTTTTCTTTGAACACTGTTTTCACATAGGGACTCTCGAAGCTCAACCTGCTTGGTTTTCTGTCAAAGAGCAAATCAACATTTATTCTTTCCTCGAGGAATGGAAGCTCTTCATCTTTAACCACTTTAAAGTATCTGAAGCCTGAACTTTGATAACCCAATTCCCTCAGCCTTAAATATACTTCCTTAAAAGAGTCCCGTCTAACAAGGAAATCCACGTCAACTGAGGGGACGCCGTTTAGACTCCACTTCTTCAACCAATGATAAACTGCCCATCCTCCAGCAAGTATTACGTCTAAATCTTTGGCTATTCTAAGCATGTCTTCTATTGAAGCTCTGATGATTGGGTTATCCGGGGTTCTCAGGGTTTTGACCTCCTCCATTCCCCACAACCTCCTTGAAAACCTCCTCAAAAAGCCTTGTATACATTCCCTGAGCCAGTAAATCTGCCAACACCATACCCCATGGTGGTATTCTAAACCCCCTTAACTCCTTCGCAAAACGGAAGGCAAAGTCATCGTAAGTATATACGGAAAACGTGTAGCCTCTTCTTGACCGTAGCTTTGAAATATTATCTGGCTTTTCAAGATACACTATGCCTCCCGAAGGACTCAGCACCTTTCCGATAACCCACAATGCAGCAGAGCCAGAAAGTAAAACACCGGTTGATGGCATCATTTTAACTCTCACAGGCCTTACTCTTTCAAATATAGCTCTCTTATCTTCGCTCCAGAGCATAACAAAAGCCTTCCTGTCGACGATCTCAACGGTTCCAGCGTTGTTTATAACAACTCCTTCTTTTTCAAGCCTTCTAACTTCTCGGTGGACATATGGATACTTGAGTTCTGTAATCTTTGCGAGCTGGACTATTCTTGCTTTTCCGAGTTCCCAAAGTGATAGGTATACCCTTTCTCTTCTTGTTGGTGGGCGCATTTCAATCACCATATAATAAATATAACTAAACTTTTTAAAGGATTTGTTAGTTTTGTTATACATCTCCCCTATACTGCACCTCCATCTCGATTCTGTGAAGCAGGACTTTGAGTTTCTCAATTAGGTTATCACTAACGGGAATGCCCTCTTTCATTAATACCTCTATTTGAGTTATTGCATTCAGCAAATCGTCAAGGTTTTCTCTCGTGTAAACCTTTAGATCCTCCAAAGCGTTTAACAGCTCAGCCTTATCGTTAAGCTTTGCACTCAAAATGGCAATCTTGGTAGTTTTTCCAACAGTCTCTCTTTTAAGTCTCTGTATCTCCTCTTTAGAACGACTCCTCTTGAGAGTTTCTTTCGTCTTCTTTAACTCCTCAAGCTCTTTGTGTAACTCTTCAAGAGAATCCAGCGCTGACAAAAACTCTCCAACGCTCTGATACCTGTCTTCTTTCCTCTTAGCCAAGAGCTTCTCGAAAATACCATCGTACTTTGCAAGAGCAGGATTAATCTTTGAGGGCGGTAAGGCCTTAATATTCTCGGCCAAAATCTTGCCTATCACCGCTCCAGGCGAGTAACCTTTATAGGGCAATTTTCCAGTCAAAAGCTCGTAGAATATAACGCCAAGCTGATATATGTCCGTTCTATGATCTGGAGTTTCATATAAATCTTCATCAAGCTGCTCTGGAGCTGCATAGAGGGGTGAATATCCCTTGTGTGTTGATAGTGAACTCCTCGAGCTTATCTTTGCCAATCCCCAGTCCGTGATCTTCGGCGTTAAGTCACTCTTGAGGAGAACGTTCAGGGGCTTCATGTCGAGGTGCCAGATTCCCTTTGAGTGAGCGTGAGCCAACCCATTGGCTATAGCTTTGACGAGCTTTAGGGCGGTCTTCTCATCGACGGGTTTTGGATACTTGTCAAGGTCTCTAACGGGCTTCCCATTGAGGCTTACTCCCTCAACATACTCCATCTCAAGATATGGGACTGGTAAAATATCCGCCTTATAGAGCCTTACAATGTTTGGATGGTCAAGGTGATACCAAGCGGCTATTTCCTTTAGAAAGAGTGAGCTCGTCTTTTCATCTATGCGCGGGATTTTTAATGCCACTATTTTGCCATCGCTCTTTCTCTTTACTTTGAAGACTTTGGCAAAGCCCCCTTCTCCAATGAATTCTAACGGAGCGTAATTATCTGAGAGTTCAAATGGGAATCCTTTATTTTGAAAGACAATCTCTTCCTTAGATGATTTGTGCTTTCCTAAAGCACTCTCTTTTCTTTTTTCTTTACGCTTCCATTCTCTTAATATCTCCAGTGCTGTATCGTAGTCTTTTTTTGTAAGTAACACCAAAAATATTTCTTTAATGTTTTTAGCTTCCTTTGAGAACTCTTCAACACTTTCAAGAAATGTCTTTACAACGTGTTTAAATGGACAGCCTGAAGCGCCAGCCCTTATTGGTGGGAAAGCCACCCTTTCAACTCCAAGCTCGTCTGCTTTTCTCAAAGCAGCTATTATTGATAATTTTAGAGTTTCCTCCAATTCTTTGTTCCATCTTGCCTTGCAGTCAGGGCCAAACGTGTTAATGACGTATTTGACTCCATTTCGTTTTAATCTAAAAGGTGGTGTCACAACTACTTCCCCATGTCTAATCCAGTCCCTTCCAATTTGTTTCTTCATGGTGGCTCTGCTTATTTCTCTATATTTGTTGACATCTCCAACAGCTGCTTTGGCAACATGCCGAGAAACGCCTCCTTTGTAACTTAAATATTTGTCCACGGAGTTTACTATCCCTTCAGCTGGAAAGTGTATTATGTTTCCTTCGACAATACTAAATGTTAGTTTACCGAATTTTATTGAAACCTCTCTCCTTTTCCTCTTAATCACAGAAAGTGAAATTAGCAGAGCTAAGGCTATCAAGACTAAATAAACCATCGTCCTGTTCAATCTTCCCGATCCAGTGGGTTCTTGATAACCTGTCTGTACTGTCGTGGTGTGTGTGCTTTCCGAAGTTGTAGGACTTGGCTGCTGCCTTTCCGGACTCGTTTCTTGGCTTATCGGTATTGCAACCAACCTCGCGGAGACGCTGACGCTCTTTCCCGCTTCAATAGTTACCGTCTTCGTGTAATCCTCGTAACCTTCCTTTTTGATTTTCACCTTATGCCCCCCTGGAGAAAGCTCCAGGGTTATGGGGGTCGTCCCTTTATAAGAGCCGTCAACGTAAACTTCCGCTCCAGAAGGAGAGGATTCAATCGTTAAATAGCCAAACGCTGGTGTCAATTCAGCGTTGATGGTTTTGATTTCACGGGATTCAACAGTTACTGTGGTGATATAATCGTGGTAATCAGCTTTGCTGATTCGTATAGCATAAGTCCCTGCCTCGACCTCTAATGTTAAGGGTGTTTCTCCTCTGTATTCGCCGTTGATATAAATGCTAGCTTGGGAAGGAATGGAAGAAACTCTAAGTGTGCCCCAGTTTTGGTATAATGTTTTTACTTCGAGATTTGGAGTAGTTATTACAACATTATTTGGGCTCAGAACAAAGCAATTTGTGCCTATTACTTGAAGATCAGCGTTCCTAACGATTGCATTTGTGTTCTCTATGTTAAGGTCAACGTCAGTACAAAAGCTACAGTCTGGGAGATTTAAGGTGAATGGAAGTTTTAATATCAAAGCATTATCATCACCCCAAGCTTGATCGCTTTGACTATAGGCTGACATTGACCCCCCTATTATTATGTCATTTTCCAAAATTGTGATACTCTCGAAAATAGGTATTCCCATGGGTATGTACTTTTGTTGCCTCACTATATTGCCGTCCGTATCAATAATAATAACATTTCTTAGCCCTTGAATAATCGCGACATTGTTTGTAAATTGATCCAGTATAATCCCACTAGGCTCACCAATAGTTCCATAAGCTTTTTGCCATTCTATATTACCATCTTTATCAATCTTAAGAACCCACAAATCAAGAGCAATAGTCCTTCCGTCTTCGTAGTCGACTTCGTAGCCAATACCAAAACTTGCAGAACCAGAAGCTACTATGAGATCTCCACTTGGAAGAACTATAAGGTCAGCTTCTATGAAGCTATCTTCATTAAACCCCCCATAAGTTTTTACCCATTTTATGTTTCCGTATTCATCAAGTTTAATGATTAGAAGATCCATTTTGGTATCAGAGTTTCGAATGCCACCTACTACAACTATGTCACCATCTGGAGTAACCTTTACTGCGGATATGTGGTGAATTTTTTCATTTTCATAAACTTTTTGCCATTTAATATTACCATTCTCATCCAAGCGAAGGATCCAAACACCAAGACCATCAGCACCAAAGCTGTAGGTCTCTCCTGCTACTATCACGTCACCGTTCTCAGCAATTGCAACCGATTCAGCCCAATCATTATTACTCCCACCGTAAGTTTTCTGCCACTTAACATTGCCATTCCCATCAAGCTTAAGAACCCAAACATCAGAGTAACCATTAGCGCCAAAGCTGTTAGTGTGGCCTGCTATTATTATGTCTCCCTCTGAAGTTACAACTGCATCACTAGCCCAATCATAACCACTCCCACCGAACGTTTTTTGCCATTTAATGTTTCCATTTTTGTCTATTCTAAAAACTAAGATGTCTTGATTCCCTGCTCCCCAACTATCTGTGTGTCCCACTACAATAAAACCACCATCTGGGGTAGCCAAAATGCTTGTAACTACTTCAGATCCTCCATCACCATACTCTTTCACCCAATAGAAAGATGAAGAGGATGCTGAAGTTTTGGGGGGAGTAAATACCATAGTGAGAAGCACGATAAGTATCAGAGCATTCCCAACTTTTTGGATTTTCATATCTTTCACCCCCAATCTCTTTCCATCTCTCTTCATCTATTTTCGCCCTTCCAAAATCTTCCATTTTCAATGGTTTTTTCTCTAAGTGAATTAGTCATCTCTTCTTCCTTTGGGGAGCCCTTTTGATGCAATCTTAATTACTTTAAGCCCTCTTACCCAATGTGACATTAGAGCATCCCCCAACGAGCTTTTCCAAATCCTCCAAATCCATCATCTCCCCGGTTTTTCCCTCAATCCTTTTTGCGATGAGCAGGAACTTCTTCTTCCCCTCAAAACGCTCCGCCTTTTTCTTTAACCGTTCGAGAACTCTCTCGGCTTCTCTTCTTCCGGGCACGCTCCACTTAACCTCAACGAAAAGCATGCCATTGTCAAGCTCTGCTATGGCATCTATCTCCTCGCCCTTCTGCCACCACCTTGCAACTTTTTTCTGCCCGAAGTCAATTATCCTCTGGCGGAGCATCTCCCTCACGAGTTTTTCGAAGGATTTTCCGTAGTAGGCGTTCAGCTCGCGCTCAATCTTCGCCCAGACCTCATCAACTAGACCGAGTTCTAAATCACCAAAATTTGGATAGACGAAGCGGAACCAGAAGTTGAAGAAGTTGTCCTTTATGAAGTATCTCCCCCTCTTTCTCCTCCCGTAGGGGAGTTCGTAGCCCACCAAATCGAGACGCTCAAGGGTATCGAGGTACCTGGAAAGGTGTCCCCTATCAAGCCCGGTGAAATTGACTAACTCCCCGAGCGTTTCATAACCCAAGGCGAGTCCTTTAAGAATGAGCTTGTAAACCCTCGGCTCCCTTAGCTCCTCCCTAAGCAGAAACTCGGGCTCCTCGTAGAGAACCTCCCCCTTTCTCAGAATCTTCATCTTTATCGCTTCCTCAACGCCCAGCTCCTTCACGAGGTCGAGGTAAAAGGGGATCCCGCCAAATACGGCATAGATCTTCACGAGCTCTTCCATGCTTCTATTGGGAAACATCTTGGCTATGCCTTTTATATCAAAGGGCTCAACCTTCCACTGCCCCGTCCTCCTCCCATAGAGAGGGCTTTTGTATTCCATGATCCTCTCCATCATTCCCATTGAAGAGCCGCAGAGCACAAGAAAGATATTGGTTCCTTTTAGGTGTTCATCCCAAGCCTTCTGCAGCACGCTTAAAATTCCGGGTTCAAGGCTCATCAAGTACTGGAACTCATCCAGGATAACAGCTATCCTTTCCTCTCTTATTTCATCTGCGAGGTAGCGGAAGAGCCTTCCAAAGTCTTTCACTTCCATGAAGTACTCTTTTCCAGTAAGCTCTGCAAACTTCTCAGCCAATCCTTTAATGTTCTCGCCCATCGAGTCTGCGGTGGCGAGGAAGTAAACTCCCTTTCTGTTCTTTAGGAACTCCTTGAGGAGCATGGTCTTTCCCACTCTCCTGCGCCCGTAGATTATTATCAGTTGCGCCCCCTTTTCCTTCCATTTCCTTTCGAGGAACTCAAGTTCACTATTTCTGTTCACGAACATTCTATCACCACATAAAATGATGCATGCAAATTATAATAATCTTTCTGCAGCATTTCTTTTGTGATGGGCATTCCAATCATGCATTCTTCTTTCTCTCGCTTCCATTTGGCTTTATTCCCCTTACATTGAGCGTATCTTGCACTTGCAATTACATAAACTGTCCTACTGTCAACGACTGCAGACGTTGTTGGCTCTTCAGTCTTAAACTTCCAAAATAATTCAAGGGGAGGTTCTAAAGCATCGGTAGCAACTCCTGTATGTTGGGAATTGTTCTTATATGCCCTCCACTCAGTAGCCAAAGCGAAATTTGTAACTATGGAGATAACTATCAGTGCTGTGATGATCTTACTACAGACTTTTTCCATTATTCGCCACCTAAGTAAGCCCAAGTTAAATCTGATTTGACCAGAAAAGATTAAATGAAACCGGATTCAGAGTTCTTCAAGTTCAAGGTGTTTTTTCTCCTTCTTTTTCTCTCCAGTAACCTTCTCAGCCGCAACCTCGGGCTCAAGCTCCCCCTCCTTTACGGCCCTAATCGTGTCCAAAATCTCCGTAAGCTCTTCATCCGCCTCAAAATCAACCCCTGTTGCGAGGGCTTGGTCTGTGTAGCCGAGCATGCGGTTAAGGTTCTCGTTTAGATTTTGAGAATCGAGTTGCATTTCAACGAGTTTTTGTTCCAGGTCCTCGGGGGACATATTATGAAGAATCTTCCAAGTTGGAGTATTTTTCAATAAGGCTTCGTTTTCCTTGATTATCACGAGGTTGCTAACGAGCATCATTTGCTTGTTTAACTGCGCATGTGTATTCTGCAGGTTTTTCTTTCTTTGGTTGAGGGTCTTTATCTTCGTAGCTATTGTCAGCTCTTCGCTTTTGCTCCTTGCTCCCTTAGCCTGCTCAAACAGAAGTGCAATCCGCCTGTCTATTTCTATTATCTCATTTTCTACCCTTCTAATCTGCATATCAAGTTTTACTTGGGTCTCCTTTAGTTGATTTAGTGGAATGTCAAGCGGGTTCTTTTTTCCAAAAAATCTGGAGAAGAAGACCATTTAAAATTCCTCCAGCTCTTTTGAAAGCTCTTTTTCTTTAACCTTTTCAAGGGCCTCTTCAGCATCCGTCTCCCCGGCTTCAATTTTTGCCCACGCCTCCATAAGTTCTTTTTCTGTCTGGTCTTCAGTGGCCTCAAACTCCGCTATCTCCATCTCGAAGACGCGGTTGAGATTGTTAACCATCTCATCGAACTCCTTCACATCGAGGTTCACTTTAACTAGGACGCTTTCGAGTTGTTCAGGCTCAACCTTGGTGAGCTTCTCCCATATACCGACTCTCCTGAGCTCTTTCTCATATCTCTTAACAATAATGAGGTTCTTCACGAGGGTGTACTGCCTCTGGGCCGTTGTGAAATCCTTAAGCTTGAGCTTCTCCTCAAGATCGAGGCTTTTAATTTCCTGTGCCAGCATCTTCTTCTTTAGCATATCGGCACCTACTCCTTCTTGGAAGAGTTGCTTCTTCTTCCTCTCAATGTTGTTTATTTCCTTCTTTGTCCTTTCCAGGCGGTTTCTAAGCCTTATTTCCTCTTCCTGTAGCTCTCTTAAAGAAAGCTTCTCAATTGGATTTTTCCTAAATCTATCTAATATCTTCATCTTTTAACCCCCTTCATCAATACCAATCCAAAA
The DNA here is from genome assembly GCA_003663535.1 of Thermococci archaeon. GTDB lineage: Archaea > Methanobacteriota_B > Thermococci > Thermococcales > Thermococcaceae > Thermococcus_A. The sequence continues at coordinate 1,644 of QMUE01000020.1, read as the reverse complement.
CCATCAATGTACTTAACAAACCCGTTCTCTTCCTTAGCAGCCTCATAAAAGGCCTTCTTAATGTAGGCTTCACCTCCGCAATCTTTCACTTCATTAAATGGCAGATAGTCTCTTCCGGCCAGCTTTGACTTTATGCACTCCTTCACCTTTACATAAACTTCCTCATCAAGCTCCATGCGTACCAATGGAACAAGGGCCTTTGCATATCTGTCATTTGGATTGTAAATGATCTCTCCAGTCTCAACATCAAGTAACAGTAAGGAAACGTTCTCAGAATAGAAGTTCTGGTGGAACTGATTGGAATTAACGTACTTCTTTATCCGGTCTTCAAAGCCTAAGGGAGAAGCTATCAGGAGAATTGTGCGCTCATTCTTTGATGAATCCCTTGCATCGACCAAGTAAGCGTTTACATCAGCAAGTTCTAATGGGTCGGTATCAAACCCATACTCCGCAAGCTTTTCGACTCTTGTTATGTAGTGTCCTTTTAAGAGAAGATTTTCTTTGCTTCCTAAGAGTTTCTTCTCTTTTAACTTAACTTCGAGGTATCTGTTTTCCGGTAGATTCTTCAGAGTTTTTTCGTCGAGTTTAGGGGCGAAGTTGGAGGTATTCTCCCCTAATTTTTCGTTTATTTCTTCCACTTTGTAAGTTTTATCCAAGAGCTGAACTTTGTTCTTGAGCTTGCTCTTCAATCTTCCTAAAAAGTTCAGCTCCTGTATCCTTGCATCCTCCCTAATCACAAGGCGGGATCCTTTTTCAAGGCTCTCTGAAGCCTTGAGAACTTCATCTATCTTTCTACGCAGCGCCTGATCCTTTTCCATTAGCTCCATTTCTTTCTTTTTGAGCTCCATTTCTTTCTGTTTTAATTCGATACTTCTTCTTTGTATTTCTTCCTCAAGTCTTCTTACTTCATTCATCATGTTCTCTCTGGCTCTTTCAAGCTCTGTCTGAAGTTTTTCTTGAAGTTCTTTATCTTTCAATTCAATAAGTTGCTTAGCAAGCTCTTCTTTTTCCTTCTCAAATCTTTCAATAAGCTCCTGCTTTTCTCTCTCCAGCCGTTCTATTTCCTCCATGCTTGCACGGGAAATCTCTTGCACAATCCTCTCTTTTTCATATTCAAAAGCTTCTGTAATTTCTTTGATATGTTCTCTAAGACCCTGGACTTTTTTCTCATAGGCCGACTTTACTGCCTCAACGCTCTCCTCTTTGTCCTTCTCCCACTCCTCAAGCAGTATTCTAAACCAATTGTATTTGTTGGCCTCATTAATTGCTTCGTTGAGTTTTTCTTTGTAACCATCCCACGTTTTCTTGAAGTAATACCTTAGGGTTAGTTTTATGTTGGGGTTGTTAAGTTGATCTTCAATCCACTTGTCCATTCCAAGGTAGTACGTTTTCAAGAGGTCTAAAACTTCAGAATCTTTCCTGTAAAGTTTTGCTAAAATGTCATCTTTTGTCATTATTTCGAAAATATTGTACTTTAAGAGTTCCTCAACAATTTGGAGCTCTTCCCTAGTGAACCTTCTGGTTGCTGGGTAAAAGTTTTCACCATTGTTTTCAAAACTCCACGCAAGTATTGCCAATGCAGCTTCAAATTTTGCTCTAAAATTAGTATCTAAGTCCTTTAGGAAGTCTCCACAATATCCATCT
>QMUE01000019.1 GCA_003663535.1 Thermococci archaeon | reverse complement strand
CTCTTCAATCACTTTCAATGCTTCTTCCTTCATATTATTCCCCCCATAATAAGGAAATAAGGAGTCGAATCACTCCTCATTTAATTTTTCCAAATACTTTGCATATTGAACAAGTCCGGCCATCGCCCTGACTCCTCTCTCGGGTGTTGGGTATACTGGAACCCCCTTGTCTTCAAGCATTTTTGCATAATATTCGGTCTTTTTACCACCCATTGCAACTGCTACTATTGGTTTCTCACTCTTCTTTGCATATTCTGCTAGGATTTCTATGATCTCCTCTTCTTTTAACAATGGTACTTGGAAAAGAACTATTATAACTATTGCGTCAACATTTGGATCATTCACAAAAGCTTCAATTGCATATTTGTATCTCTGAGCGTCTGTATCTCCAACTACATCAGTTGGATTGCCAGCTACGGCGTGTGGTGGGAAGTGCTCCTTTAGATATTTAATTGTCTTCTCACTAAGTTCGGCCATTTTAAGGCCAAATTTGGCAACAGCGTCACTTGCCATAACTCCAGCTCCGCCACCATCAGTAATGATTCCAATTCTGTCTCCTTTTGGAAGTTTGCATTTTGCGAAAGCCTTAGCAACATCAAACATGTGCTCAAAATCCTCAGCCCTTAATATTCCAGTTTGTTTGAAAACAGCATCGTATATTATATCGGCACCGGCCAATGACCCAGTGTGAGAGGATGCTGCTTTAGCTCCATACTCAGTTTTCCCGCTTTTGAGAGCTATGACGGGTTTTACTTTTGTTATTCTCTTTGCAGCTTCAATGAATTTTCTCCCCTCTTTCACTCCTTCTATGTAAAGAGTAACGGCCTTTATACTCTCATCATAGATGAAGTAATCCATTAAATCTGCATCATCAACGTCAAGTTTATTTCCATAACTTACCATCTTTCCAATCCCTATGCCTGCTCCTGCTGCCCAATCAAGCATTGCTGCAGCGAAGGCCCCGCTCTGAGTGACAAATGCTATTGAACCACTTTTTGGTCTGTCCATTTTTTCATCTGGGAGGAACACTGTATCTACTCCAGCGTCTGGAACGTATATTCCAACACAGTTTGGCCCTATGATCCTTATTCCATTTTCTTTTGCTATTTGGAGGATTTCTTCTTCCATTTTCTTTCCTTCTTCTCCAAGTTCCCCAAAACCACCTGTAATGATTATCACAGACTTTATTTCCTTTTCGGCAATTTCTTTCATGGTTTGTGGGACGAATGGAGCTGGTATGGCTATTACTGCCAAATCTGCATCTTCTGGGAGCTCTTTCACACCTTTGTAAACCTTGTATCCCTCTATCTCGTCCAGCTTGGGGTTCACTGGATAGATGCTTCCCTTAAAAATTCCTTGCTCCTTATTTTTCTTGAAATTCTCAAAAATCACATTTCCAACTTTTCCTTTTTTATTTGTTGCACCAATAATGGCAACAGCCTTGGGCTCGAAGAAAGGCCTGAGTTCATCGATAATTTTTGGGCGATTCATGGTATCACCTCAAAATTTCATGAATAAATTTCCACTTGAACTTTATCTTCTTCTGTATAAAAGTTTTATGTGAGTAAAATAAGCTCTTTGATGAATCAATAGGAACATCACTGCCCTAGAATTGAAAAAATATCAAACGCCTTTTGGTATTTTATTTAAAAATTCAAGGCTTTTTAGAATGTCTTCAAAGGTTTTCACTTCTAATGACATAGGGATATCCTTAAGTTGGTTGAGTAGGGTTTTCCACGGTATGTTACCTTCTCCAAGGGCTAGATGGGAGTCATTTGTGCCATGATTATCACTTAGGTGTGTATAAATAATTCTGTCTTCTAAAAGCTCAATAAACTTATCAAACTGAGCGTTAACAGTATTTAAATGCCCGATATCAAAAGTAACCAATATTTCCGTTCCATCTACTAATTCTTTAATACGTTCCGGTGTTTGGCCATCGAGAATAGGGTATGATGGCATATTCTCCAGAGCCACTGTTATTCCATTTTTTTGGGAAATTTTACTAATCTCTTCTAATGATCGTTTTTGGACTTTTTCGTAGGCCTTTGGAAAACGGCTACTTAAAGGCGAATGATGGCCCGGGTGGATAACTACAAGCGCAGAACCCATCTCATGTGCAATTTCAAAGGTTTCAAAGAGGAGTTCTAGTGAGATCCTCCTAACTTTCTCGTTTAGGGATCCTATGTTTACATCACTGAAGGGAGCATGGATAATATTCTTTAACTTGGCCTCTTCCAGAAAATTCATGTGTACTTTGTAATTATGTCGGTTTAGTGTGTGATATCCCTCGTTCACTATTTCTATAAAATCGATTTTAAGTTGGCTTATTTTATGGAGGGCGAGAGTGAGGCTTTTGTTGTATAATGCTTGTGTTGAGACTCCTATCACTTTTTTCACCTGGAAGACTAAGAAGAGAGAGTATAAAAAGATATCAGTCTCTAGATTTAGGCAAAAATGGGATTAGCCAGTCTAAAAAGCTATCTATGCTTCTTGTTTGTATATATAAGGTGCCACTTCCATAAAATTCGGCAACAAGACCTTCTCCACCAAAGATTGTGCTCTTGAGCCCACCTACTCTTTTTACTCTAAAATCAAGTCCTTCTGTGAAGGCTACTAAGTGGCCCGTATCTATGATAAATCTTTCGTTCCTCAGTTCTTTTTTATAAATCCCTCCAAAACTTGAAAGAAATACTGTACCGTCTCCACTTAATTTTAAGAGGAATAGACCTTCTCTTGAGAAGAATGTCTTTGCACCACCAAATTTTGTGTCTATTTCAATAGTTTCTGAGCTTGCCAAAAATGCACCACTTTGAGTATACAATGTCTCCCTAATCTCTAATGCCGCTATATCCCCCATGTAAGCAGGTGCAAGCCCAATATTTCCTTTTCCTTCTTCGGCTCTGAAGGTATTTATGAAAATACTCTCTCCACCAAGCATCGAACGTTTGAGGGCTTTAAAAACTCCTCCTGTTTTTGTTTCTATTTTTATGGTGGGGCTCATATGTACCATTGCACCGGGTTCAGCTTTAATGGCCTCTCCCTCTTCAAGCTCCACTTCAACCAGGCTAAAACTAGGTCGTTGAATAATTTCGTATCTCATTCATAACACCAAGAATAGGTGTGATTTGAAGTATATAAACTTTATTTGCTTTATTTTATATGTTCCTTTTTTATAAGGTTGTTATTGTACGGACAAAGATCCTGAAAGAAGCATTCGTGGCATTTTGGTCCTATCGGTCTGCAAATACTTTTCCCGTGATCTACCATTGCGTGGTTTACATATATCCACAAGTCCTCCGGGATCAACTTTTTTAAATACTCCTCAACTTTCTCTGGCGCAACTGTTGGAGGGGCCAAGCCTAAGCGTTTGCTTATTCTGTTCACGTGGGTATCAACAGGGATAGTTTGTTTTCCAAATCCGTAAGCTAAGACAATGTTTGCACACTTTCTTCCAATTCCTGGAAGTTTCATAAGTTCCTCAATTTTATCCGGGACTTTTCCACGATATTCTCTCAAAATTATCTGGGAAGTTCGGACTATCCATTCCCCTTTGGTTTTCCATAGACCAACACCATTGTTTCTTAAAAACTCTTGCATTTCTTCTACGGATGTATTGGCAATGTTTTCAATATTCTTGTATTTTTTGAAGAGCATCTCCCATACCTTGTTTGTAACCTCATCTCTCATTCTTTGCGAGATTATACAGTGAATGAGTGTTTTATAGGGATCTCCAATTAGGAGTTTTTCTCTTTGATAGTGATTTATCAGGCGTTTCACTATCTCTTGGGCTCTCCTTTTCTTCTCTTCCCAGTTTTCTTCAAAGGTGAATAATTGTGAGTTTTTTGCCGCCATTATGGATCACCGCTATAATCCCATTTGAGACCTTGGCCTCTTTGAGATTGTCGAACTTTTGGTTAAAAATCTTGTGCCCTTTTTGGTTTAAAATCAGAACTTCATTTTCAAGAAGTATCACGATCCTTTTTTCAGAGAAAAGCACGTCTCTAATCTCTTTTTCAAAATCCAACGTTAGGCTAAATATCTCCTCCTCAGTAAGCTCTATTTTCGTGTCCTTGTTTACCCTTATGAGTTTTGGTTCACTGTATATTACCTTAAATTGAAGGGCCTTTCCCAAAAGTTCTATTTCCACAGTATCTCCTTCTTTAATTTCTTTTCCTATAAGTTTTGCTCTTATGACCTCTATAAAATCAGGTGTTAAAGGAGCATCAAAAAGCGGCTTTAATACAACTTTCATGAATTTCTACCCACTCAATATACTCACTGAATTGTAATAAGGGTTTTGAACCACAAACTTTATAATCGGATATATCTTTTGATATATCTGGTGAAACATATGGAGAGACCAAAGTATAAAGGCCATCTTAAGCTCCTTATCCTTTATCTGCTAAAGGAAAAGCCACAACATGGGTATGGGATAATGTCTGAGCTTGAAAATAGATATGGGATCCCAAGTCCAAGTGCGGGGGCTATATATCCTATTTTATCAAGTTTGAAAAAACAAAACCTGATTGAAGTGGCTGGAGAAGGCAGACGAGAAAAAAAATTCTACCAAATAACAGATAAAGGGAGAGAATATCTTAAGAGCCACAAAGAAGAGGTTGAGGAGACTATTAAAATGATAGAATCATTTAGAGAATTTGGGAATTTGGGAGGGAATAAACTCAAAGAAGCAATTAAGGAAGTTTTTATGGCCCTTCCATCACTCACAGAGGAACAAAAAAAAGCACTTTCAGATGAGATTGAGGAATTTACGAGGAAAATTAGATTAATAATCTTAGGGGGGAAGTGAAATGTATGCTATTGAAGTTGAAAATTTGGTAAAGAAATATGGAGATTTTGAAGCTGTTAAGGGTATCTCATTCAAAGTAAATAAGGGAGAGATATTTGCATTTTTGGGTCCCAATGGGGCAGGTAAGACTACTACTGTTCATGTACTTACCACTCTCCTTAGATTAACCTCTGGAAAAGCCACTGTAGCAGGGCACGATGTTGTAAAGGAGCCAATGGAGGTTAGGAAAAAGATTGGCATTGTATTTCAAGATCCTAGCTTGGATAGGGAGTTGACGGCTTATGAGAACATGTATATTCATGGAAGAATTTATGGTTTAACTGGAAATAAACTGGAAGAAAAGATAGAAAGGCTCCTTAAATTTGTTGAATTATGGGAGTTCAAAGATAAACCCGTAAAGACGTTCAGTGGAGGTATGCAGAGGAGGCTCGAGATAGCACGTTCACTTCTTCATGAGCCAGAAATCCTATTCTTAGACGAGCCTACAATAGGTCTTGATCCTCAAACAAGGGCTCACATCTGGGATTACATTAAAGCAATGAAAGAAGAACACAACATGACGATTTTCCTAACCACACATTATATGGATGAGGCCGAGCAGCTAGCAGACAGAATTGCTATAATTGATCATGGTAAGATAATTGCAGAAGGAACGGCCAATGAGTTGAAAAAATTGGTTGGTAATGATGTAGTGTATCTTAAACTTGAAGCTCCGGAAGAAGTTAAATGCCTAAAAGCGGAGTTTATCAAGGGTTGTAAAATTCTAGCTGACGGAAAGGTGCAATTAGAAGTGGAAAATGCTGCAGAAGCTCTCCCAAAGCTCTTTACTTTGGTCCAGCACTTAGGAGTTAAAATTCTTGAGGTTACCTATCACAGGCCTACGCTTAATGATGTTTTCCTACACTTAACTGGAAGAGAGATAAGAGAAGAAAGTGGAGAAAATCCATTCAAGAGAATAGTTCGCATGAGGATGAGAAGGTGATAAAAATGAGGGCGTTTATCACTATGATTTACAGGCAGACAAAGCGCTTTTTTAGAGCAAGGTCAAGAGTAATGGGAATGATAATAAATCCTCTGATCTGGTTAGTGTTTTTTGGTCTTGGGTGGAGTAAAGTTTTCAACAATCCCATGGCTAGAACTATATTTGGAGGGGTTGATTATCTCACTTTCCTAGCACCAGGTATATTTGCCATGACCATATTCAATCAGAGTTTTGTGAGTGGTGTAAGCGTTATATGGGACAAGCAATTTGGCTTTTTAAAGGAGGTGCTGGTAGCACCAGCTTCAAGAAAAGAAACTATTCTAGGGAGATTAACGGGAGATTCACTCCTCACAACAGTCCAAGGCCTTATAATACTCCTATTGACATTCTTATTGGCAGAAAATCTTAAAATTTCCGGAATAATCCCTGCCCTTTTAATAGGCTTTCTCTTGGCTATAGCGTTCTCTGGGTTTGGGACAAGTCTGGCCCTCAAAATGGAAAGTATGGAAGGATTCCAGATGATAATGATGGTTCTAATGTTGCCACTCACATTCCTCAGCGGGGCCATATATCCAATAGAAGCTATGCCAAGCTGGATGAAGGCTTTGGCTTATATAAACCCACTAACCTATGCGGTGGATGGAGCTCGCTATTATCTCGTAGGAGCAAATGTTACCAAGTTTTCCATAACAATTGACTGGGCAGTGTTGAGTCTCCTTGCAGTTGTATTGGTCGGTCTTGCCATGGTGGAATTTGAAAAAGCAACTATTGATTGAGCTCTTTTTTATTTTTGAATTTTTCGTAACTTATTTTCAAGGCCTGTAATACTGGAAGTGATTGTCCAGCAAAAAATGTCAACATAGCTCCTCCGCCCGTGCTTATATGAGAAATTCCTTTTATGTTGTATTGATATATGCTGGCTATACTATGTCCCCCTCCCACTATAGAAAATGCTTTGCTCTCTCCTATTGCTTTAAATACTTCTATTGTGCCTTTAGCAAATTCTTCAATCTCAAATACTCCCATTGGGCCGTTGGCCACTATTATACTTGCTTCTTTTAGGATCTCGCTATACTTTTCTATTGTTCTGCTTCCAATGTCCAAAATTGGCCTTTCATCAAATATCCATTTTTTGTCACTTAGCAGGTCTATTTCTACTCTCTCTCCTTTGTATTCAACGGCAAAATCTACGGGGGTTCTTATATATGGATAAAATTCATTTAAAATACTTTCTGCTCGATCTACAAGTTTTATTAATTCCCTTTCACCTAGAAAGCTAATATTGGCATTCCCTAAGTCAAATCCTTTAGCGAGAGTGAATATGTGTCCCACTAAACCTCCAGTTAAAATTAGATCTGCCTTCTCATTTCTTAGCACGTTCTCTACAACGTTTAAGGAGTCTTCTGCCTTGGCACCTCCAAGTACGTAGATTTTAGGTCTTTCTAGGCTTTCATAGGCTCTTGTTAGGGCTTTTATTTCTTTTTCCATTAGAAAACCGGAGATCATGGGCCTCATTCTTGCAAATCCAACTAATGAAGGTTGAGATCGGTGAGCAGCAGCGAACGCATCGTTTACAACATAGTCAATTAAGGGAGATAATTTTCTAACAAAATGTGTTCTCTCGCAATATTCCAGTGGTTTTTGTTTTGTTTCTTCTGCTGCAAATCTAAGGTTTTCGAGCATTAAAACTTCACTGGCCTTTAGGGCCTTTATGGCGTCTCTTGCACATTTTCCAAAAATATCATCCACGTATTTTACTTTCACACCTAGGAGAGAACTCAAAATTTCAGCATGTTGCTCTGTGGTCAAATAATCTTCCTCATAGGGTTTGCTTTGGTGAGTACCAATTACCACTTTTGCTTTATGCTCTAGCAAATATCGTATGGTATGCAGCACGGCTCTAAATCTGGCATCACTGATGATTTTCCCATCTTTTACAGGGGAATTAAGGTCTGCTCTAAGAAAAATGACTTTATCATGGTAATTGAAGTCTGATAGCCTGAACATGATCTCACCTGATTTTTGTAAATTTTGAGAAGTTAAAAGGTTATTCTAAACACTTATGGTGGTAATTTATTATATGAAAGCTTTGTCCTTCAGACGGGGGGAAGGTGATTAGCTAAGATATGAGAGAAGTGCATGCCAAAAGGAATTTATATTATAACTACCTAACTTTTGTTAACTATGGAGGATAATCGGATGTGATATCATGGAGTGGAGTTTAGAAATTTTACAAGAGGCCTCTCGGGAAATTCTAGTTGAAGCTTTGATAAATTTACTTGGTCAAATGGGGTTTAACAATGTAGAAAAAATTGAGAACCCAGAAGAGTGGGGTGTAGAAATCTTGGCCCTCAGGGATGATCCCATTGCAGGGTTTGAGAAATATGTAGTAAAGATTAAGCATGAAGCTTTAGCCTCTTCTCAGGATATTGAATCATTTGGTGAGGCAATAATGAGATCTAAGGCGGATAAAGGGATATTTCTGGCAATACATGGGTTCACTAAAGACGCAAAACTTCTTGTGGGAAAAGAGTACAAGGGGAGGATGATTATATGGGATGGTGAAAAGTTTGTTGAGGAATTAAATGAGAGAGAAGTGCCAGTAAGTAAAGAGCTACTCGAAAAAATTGAGAGAAAAAGAGAGCAAGAAAAACTAGAAGAGAGACGGAAGGGGGCTTTGAAGGTAATCAAATTAGATGCTCCGCTTCTATACTCCTTTTCTGCTGATAAGGTCTTTGATCAAATATCTTCTTTACTTGAAAGGAAATATAAGATAAAGAAAGAGGACATTCTTTTGAAGAAGTTAACTTTAGAGGTTTTGGCAACATATATCTTTTCTTGGTCCTCTCAGATGGATGAGAACATGAAAGATAAGGCTTTAGTTCCATCTAGAGATGGGATATTACCCTTTGTGAGTAAGAATGATGAATTGGAGAAAAGAGTCTCTAAAGCACTTCTGGGGAGCGGTTCTGCTATTAAGGCAAGTGAGGTAAGGGTTGTTGAACCATTAACACCAAGTGAGGCAGTCTTACTTGTTAAATCAAAACTTGCGGAGGATTTAAAAGTCTCTCAAAGTAGCATCATACTGCATTCCCGGAAAAAGATATATATTCCTCAAAAAGCGATGTTGGATTTGCAAGTTGGGGTAAATTTCGCAAAGGGAAGAGTAGATCTCAAGAGCAAAGAAGCTACTCTTGAAATAGAACCTCTTCCCAAGGGGAAACTAATTGAGATTGCCAGAGAAGAATGTAGAAACTTGCTTGGTGAGGATCTTGAGAATATCTCACTTAACATAAAGGATAATGTTGCTATAATAAACGGCCAGGTTAGCAGGTTCCTTTTTGGGGTAGCTGTTCATATATACAGCGGGAGAGTTTTAAAGAAAAAATCAAAGATGAAGAAAGATGCAATCCTTTCTGAGGTTTCTGATAGATATCCTGGGGGAAAAGTCATTTCTTTTACTGAAAAAGAGGGTAAAGCAATAATTGACGTATTAACTCCAGAAGGTATTGTGATTTTGGAATTTAATTTAGAAAATGGAGAGTATAATATTAAGGCGGAACTCTTACATCCATACAATCTTGCAAAAACTGGAAAAGACCTTATTGAAAGCAATTTTGATATAAAACATCTTAAGCTTGGTGACTTTAAGGTTATTAACCACAGAGACATAGAGTTGGTTCTAGAAAGCGAGGATGGGAAAGTTCTGTTAAAAGCCGATGGTAAAAGTGGGGATATCATGGATTATTTTGTCGAGATTAGTCCGCAAAAAGCCAGAAAAATAATCTTGGAAAAATACTCTGAATGGCGAATAAAGGAAATAGAAGAGTTAAAGGATAATTATAAAGCAGAATTAGAGAATGACAGACTCCTATTGAGAATTTCTCTTAGTAAAGATGGAAAGATACTGGAAGAGACTGATAAGCATCTAAAAGAGGAAGTTGCAAGGGAAATTGCAGAAAAATTCTTGGATGAGAAGGGCATAAGTGCAGAAATTAAAGAAATAAAGCTTGGTACCAACTGGTGGGTTAGGTTTGCAGGTGAGGAAAGAGTCGGGAAGATTCTCATAGAAAGGATCTCTGGAAGAGTTTTAAAGAGTGAAATTTTCCTGACAGAAGCTGTGATTGAGGAGATGTATCAAAAACACGTACTGGAGAAGTTTAATGATAAAAATCTGAAAACAGAAACTATAATAGTTCACAAAGAAAAGGGATATGCAACTATAAAACTCTCTGGGGATGAGGCTCTTTATTATGCAAAACTTGATCTAAGAACAGGAAAATTATTGGAGGAAGATACAGTACCCAACAAGGGTTTAATGGCAAAAATAAAGAAATTGCAGTTGGATGCAAAATATAAATAGGTGATCAAGTCATTAAAAGGCTCTCAATGAGCTTTATGGCTTCTACTATTTTTGTTTCTGGGATTTCTTCTTCCGGTAATTCTAGATTAATCACGAGTCTCTCCTCTTGTCTTTCGTCATCTAGGCCGTATACTTCAAATTCTTCGATATCCACATCTCCGAAAAAATTCTCTATTTCTGGTCCTATGACTTTTTTGTCATTCCCATAGACTTCCACTCTTATCAGATCATCTTTGGATGAGGCCATAACTGCTATTTCATAATCTCCAATTTTCTTTGTGAATTTTATCATATTGCCATACCCTAAAACTTCTTCATTAAAACCAAGTTTTTTCATAACACTCCTCATTCTCTCAATCTTAGCTTTTATCCTGTTTAACAGTCTATCTCTCAACTTATAACTCTCTTCCAAGGCCCTTTTTATACCTTCACTCGCCTTTTCAACCTCTCCTTCCCATATTCCAATCAGTTTTATACCAGAAGAAGTTGGCCGGAGCTCAATCTTCAAATTTTCTATATCAAAATCCTTTAAATCTTCAATTCTAAGCTCGCTAATACTGAGGATATCAAATTCGATTCGAACTAGATTCCCAAAGGCTTTTCCTCTAAATTTCAAAGGGCATCACCCTAAGAAGGGGAAGTTGAGGGGGTTTAAAAACCCTTCTATGTAATAGAAGAAAAGAATACAAAAAATAAAGAATTCATTTCTTCTTCCTACGGACTATTAGAGGCAATAATGCAAGACTTATAATTGCTGCAGGCCCACATACGCCTCCAGACTCTGTTGGTGTGGAAGGTGAAGTAGGAGTTTCTGTTGTTGAAGAAGTCGTTTCCGGTGAGGATGTTGTTGAAGGGCTGGAAGTAGTTGATGAGGATGTTGGACTTTCAGTTGTACTTGAAGTTGTGGAAGTTTCTATTTCTCCAACGGTCATTTCGGAAGTTGCTTTGTTTCCATAGAAATCAACTGCAATCGCTCTAATCACATAACCATCGGCATCCACTCCTGGGATCTCGGCCATAAAGTACTCTGCTTGTCCTTCACTGGTTTGAACTGCTGGATATTTCGTAACAACCCCATTTGCTTCAATTTCTACATAAATATCCTTGACTCCTAAGTTGTCTTTTACGCTGATAAAAACTTTAAATGGTCTTCCTTTTGTGGGTTTGGACGGAGTAAGGTATGGGATATCTATTTGGGGCTTCTCTGTGTCTTTTCCTTTGCTTATAACGAGTTGAGATACTCCTTTGGGTACACTTATTTCAAAGAGTTCATATGTTTTGTCTCCTATTTTTCTCTCTCCAAGAAGCTTGTATGTGATGTTTGTCACACTTGCGTCAACTTGAGCCCCATCTGGGATTTCAATGGCAAATTTTCCACTTTCTTCTCCCAATAAGTTAATGAATTTTACAGCACTGCCGAAATCAGTTGCCCACCGGAATGTTATGAATTCTTGTGGGACTGGAAGAGAGATGAAGTCGTTGAAGAGGGTTCCAAACATCTTTTCCACTTCGGGGAGTTTAACATTTCCGTTCTCGTCTATCTCTACTATATTGGATCCGTACCATGTTGGACT
>QMUE01000018.1 GCA_003663535.1 Thermococci archaeon | reverse complement strand
CAATTCCCAAACCTAAAAGGCAAGTTTCGGAAAAGATAATTAAGATATTTAATACCAAAGGGAGATTACCCATAAGACGTTATGGAGGTTGCATAGATTATGAATACCGCTAAAAACAATTGGCAACTTGCTTTAGAAAAGTTCCTTGAAGAATGGGAAGAGAAGGATTTTGTTGAGGCTGCTCTACTCACGGGAAGCCGAGCGATAGGAACAGATACTTTATATTCAGACGTAGATATTTACATAATCCTTTCCGACAGTGTTGATTGGCGTGAGCGGGGGAACAAAGTAATTGATGGCGTTTTAATTGAATACTTTGCAAACCCACCAAGACAGATTAAACACTACTTTGAAAAAGAACTCAAGGAAAATAGTAAGTGTACTGCGAGAATAGTCGCGGTTGGAGAAACCCTCTTTGATAAAACTGGTATAGCTGAAGAACTCAAAAGAGAAGCTCTGAATTACATGAAAAAGTCCTTTCAAAAGCCAGATGAGGTTTGGATCGAGATTGCAAAATATGGCCTGTGGGATATGCTTGACAGCACAAAGGATGCAGAAGAAAGAAACGATCCGAGCTTCTCTTATTTGTATCACCTGACCTTAAATGAAGTCCTTGGGGTCTACTCTAAATTCCTCTCAGTTGAAGCCCCTCCGGCCAGCAAGGTTTATCGCATGTTTGCCGATGGGGAGTTTAGAGAGGCATACATGTTTGAACCTTTCCCGGATGGGGAGTTTATGGCACTGTTCTTGAGCGCCATAGAGAGGGAACAGGTTGAAACACTGGAGAGACTAATCCTGCATGTTTTTGAGAGGATGGGAGGATTTAACATCGACGGCTGGCGTTTAAAGACAAAAACGGAGGTTTAGGTGTTCCCAGGGAAAAGAAAAGTTTAAATGGGAAATTAAACAAAAATTAAAAATCTAAGGAGGTATCGTTATGGAAAAAGTTATTGGAGTATGTGGATGCATATGCAGCGACTGTAGAATATATGGAAATAAGTGTGGAGGATGCTATATCGTAGAAGGCAAGCCATGCTGGTTGCACGAAGTGGAGCTTGAGATTTGTGATTTTTATGAATGCTGTGTGCTCGATAAGGGACTGGAGCACTGTGGGCAGTGTAAGGAAATACCATGTGATAAGTTCTGGAAGAACAAAAACCCTGCATGGACGGAAGAACAGCACAAGAAAATCGTGGAAGAGAGGGTTGCTTTACTTAAAAGACTATTGTCTTATAATATTGTCGATTCAAACAAGCTTGATATATGAGGGGAAGTATATGGAGCATAAAGATCAGATTAAAGAATATTATTCCAAATCTGGCACGGGGGAATGGGAGAGACTTGTTAAAGATCCATACCACCAATTAGAGTTTGAAACAACTATGCACTTTCTCAGGAAGTACTTGCCCGGAAACGGTTTAATTTTAGATGCCGGAGGAGGACCAGGCAGATATACAATAGAATTAGCAAAGCTTGGTTATGACGTCGTTCTACTTGATCTAACTCCAGAGCTGTTAGAGATCGCAAAAAGGAGAATCCAAAAAGCAGGAGTTCAAAGAAATGTGAAACAAATAATAGAAGGGTCCGTTGATGACCTTTCAGACTTCGAAAGCAACAGCTTTGATGGAGTAATTTGCCTGGGAGGAGTGCTTTCCCACATAGTTGACAAAAGACAGAGAGAAAAAGCTATTGATGAAATAATTAGGGTGGCAAAGAAAAATGCTCCAATTTTTATTTCAGTAATCGGAAGGTTAGCAGTATTAGTAGGACAGCTCATAGATTTTCCAGAGGATACAAAATCAAGACCGGATATATTCATAAAGATTAGAGAAAGTGGAGATTATTCAGGTGAACTTGGATTTGCTCCAGCTCACTTTTATCTGCCTGAAGAACTAGAAGAGGAGTTAGAAAAGAAAAATGTAGAGATGTTAGAAATGGTAGGTCTTGAGGGTTTGGCCTCTACTCATAGAAGAGAGGTAAATGACTTTTACACTAATTATCAAGAGGCCTGGAGAATCTGGTGGGAAACCCATTTGAAAACCTGCACTCATCCGAGTGTTGTAGGAATTAGTGAACATTTCATGATTATATGCAAAAAGACGTGAGATAGATATCAACTACTTTGGAGGGGTAACACATTGTCTTTAGAAACCAGGCATATTATATTTCACAGTGCTCTCATTTCTGCATACTGTGAAAATCCCTGCCAAGTTCTGCCGAATGCATTATGGAAAACTCTAAAAGAAATTAACAAATTTGAGACATCTTTTAAGGTCGAAAATGGCTTAGTAACACACCTCGAGGCGTGGAATGACGAAAGCTTATACATCTATTGGAGCAGAGACAGAACCCCATCAAAAATTCCCAAAAAACGCTTGGACAACCTAAAGTTTGCTCTTGTGCACCAAGACTTTTTAAGGGCTTTTCCTGTTGAAAATTTTGACATACAAAGGCCATACTTCCGGCTTATCCACAAAAAGCGGCAAATGAGAGAAGTAGGGCTGCCGCAAGGCTTTCACATAGCTAACGTCGACACAAAAAGCGAGAGTGATCTCGTTGCTGAAGTTATTAAAAAATGTTATGAAAACATAAATGTAAATCCAGAAATCGTGAAAAGCTGGACTAAACACCCCGTATTTGACCCAAATTTGTGGATTTGGATAATTGATGATGAGAAAGGCACTCCAGCAGGCTTAGGAATTGGGGAGTTTGACCCCACAATTCGAGAAGGCTCCCTTGAGTGGATACAAGTTCTTCCTGAGTACAGAGGAAAAGGCATAGGAAAATCTATAGTATTGGAGTTGCTCAGACGTCTCCAAGGTCGTGCGACATTTACTACGGTCTCAGGAGAGGTTAACAATAAAACTCAGCCAGAAATCCTCTATAGGCGGTGTGGATTCCAAGGGGATGATGTGTGGTGGCTTTTGATTAAAAATGAGTAAGGTGGTGTGTTTATTTACCAAACTCGGTTGCAGAAGTATTTGAAATTCAAAAACAAATAAGAGACATCCATCCCCTCTTAAAGAGAGTGTATCCTATTGCAATTGCCAAAGATGAGCCTTTCTGGATTTTTGACGTTGACCCTTTGGAAGAGAAGTACACATTCATCAAATACCAGAAATTCTGAAAAAGTCTTCAGGAGCAGAAAAATCCTGAGACAAATTCTTAGAAAAGAAGATTTCGGATATATGATATGGCAAGAATGGAAAGAAGAGTTCGCTAGGTTCATAGAAAACAGAATAAGACACAGACTCGGGCTCCCAGAAAATCACAGCAGTCTAAAGAAGTCATGGAACAGGACGTTATTTTATGACAGCGGTGCGAGATTCATTGAATTCTTGTGTGCTCAAGAGAAAGGAATTACTGGAAGATATAAAAGCAATGTTTTATAAAATTTAATGTTAGAATGGAATTGAAAAAACATTGGAGGAAAGCCTATGGGAGTTTACGAGAAATTTGCATACCTCTATGTAAAGGGTCGTTATTCTCGCTTCAGCGAGAAAATGGCTGAGACAATTCCAACAATACTTGAGAAGTTCAACATAAAACCACAGAAGATTTTGGACATAGCCTGTGGGGAAGGCACATTTGCAGTTGAAATGGCTAAAAGAGGTTTCCAAGTCGTAGGTGTTGACATTTCTGAGGAGATGCTGAAATTTGCAAAAGAAAAAGCCAGAAAGGAGAACGTAAATGTAGAGTTTATCTGCGGAGATATGCGCTCTCTGGATTTCAATGAAGAATTTGACCTAGCTACCTGCTGGTTTGATAGTTTAAACCACTTATTAACTTTGAAGGATTTGGAAAAAGCCTTTGCTGGAGTATACAAAGCACTCAAAAAAGATGGACTGTTTATTTTCGATATGAATACAAAATACGGCCTAGCTGTAGGATGGGCACGCTATTCATGCCACATTGAACAGGAAACCGAGGATATTCTAGAGATACATCAGACGAGCTATGACTTTGAAACTGACATAGCCATCATGCGGGTCATTGGATTTATCAAAAACGGAGAGACATGGGTAAAAATAGACGAAGAGCATAAAGAAAAGGCCTACACCCTGAGAGAAATTAGAGAGTGCTTGAAGCGGGTAGGATTTAAAGAGCTTGCCTGCTGGGGAAGTATAAAAGACATGAGTGAACCCCAACCAAATAGTGGCAGGGTATTTTTCGTAGTTCAGAAATAAGGTAGAGGCGATCGGCTATATGTCAACGTGCATGAAGTCCCTCGCCACGATGTATGGCCTCACCATCTCCTCAAGCTTTTCTTGAGGGTAATTCATATGGCTTATGTGGGCAAAGACAGTTTTCTTTGCCCTGACTATCCTAGCGAGTTTTATCGCATCATCAACCCCCAGATGGGCCTTTGGAATTGAATATTTATGCGTCATGTCCGCAACAAGCAAGTCCGCACCTTTGATTTCTTCTAGTGTTGTATTATCATCAAGTATTTCTGGACCAGTATCACCAGTAATTACTATCTTTTTATCCCTGATTTGTAATATAAAGCCGCCTGCAACTTCTATTGGTTGGTGGACGACTCTAAAGTGGTAAACCTTAAAGCCAAGGTCATGCCACTTGTCAAACTCTAAAGGAAAATACTCCCAATTCCACCTACTCTCCCCTACGAAACGCTTTTGCATATCTTTTGCTACTTCAAGGGTTGTGGCATGCCCATAAAGCCTAATATGCTTAAAAATCTGGAGTTCGGGCAAACCTCCTATGTGGTCAAAATGGGCATGAGTAATGAAAACATGTTCAATTTTCTCATTAATATGTTCCAAATGATGGTGTAGATCTGGCGAAGGATCTATTAATGCTCTGATTTTAGGAATATATATTGAAAATCGCGTCCTCCTATATGATGGGAACTTTCTAGCCCTTAAACAGTTCTCACAATTACACAATGGTTTAGGGATGCCGCTGTACACTCCAGAGCCGAGAACTATAACTTCCATTCCAGAACTTCCCTCCAAGTTAGTTGATATTGGAAATAATTAATTATGGTTCTTATATTTTTTCTTTTGAAAGCCTCGCCCTTCAGGGTGGGGAGAAGGTCAGAAAACATTATATACTTATTGGGCAATAACAGAAAGTTAGTATGCGTAAACATTCCAAGAATTGATGAATTGATTACTAGTCCAGATGAGGGAGCTCAGGTGACAAAGAGCTTTGGGGTGTTTTGGTCCTCTGCACGGTATTATTGACAGCTTTGAGATGAGTAATGGAGGAATGTTACTAATGAATGGAAATACAAACAAAACCGATGCGTTTTTAAAAAATACTAGCATTTGGGAGGGAGAGTTTACTAACTACGTTAATCGGGCCGGAGGAGTGACACAACAGGGAAAGATAATAATCGAAATTGAGTTTCGAAATGGCATCGTGATCCAGAGAAATATCTTTGTGAGACCTGATGGAACGAGAAGTAACTACGTGGGTATCGCAAAGATGCGGATAGAAGGAAATAAGTTGCTCTGGGATGGTGAGATGGAGGAAGATCCTAATACAGGAGCAAAAATTAGAAACCATTCATTCGAAGGTTTTGTAACCGATGATCAGATATACATCCTCGAGACCTATGACGAGGTTCTTCCTGCTGGGGATGTAGAAAGAAGACGGAACACTACCCACTATTACTTCTTAAGCGAGAGTGAAGCTGTAATGACAGCTAATGTTTACGTTAATGATGAGCTGCTTGTTTTTGCATGCACAAAGCTGAGAAAGGTAAAATAATATCATTAAACTCTAGTTCCCACCGCCTGTGAAGTTGTATAGTCTATCCAGATTAAGGGGTAGGATTGCTCCTGAAAATTTCTTCGATTAGGACTCTGTAAGCGCGTTTGTAAACTCCGTTAAAAGTGTAAGTGTGTTAGTATCGCGCGTTACGTGTAGAGGCTGATTACTTCCCTGTGGGTGTTTTTCAGGTAGTGTTTGCTGATTATTGGGTAAATTTCGGATTTTATTATCAGGATTTTTCTCTGAAAGCCCAATACAACCACAAATCAACCAAAAAACTTAAGTGCTTATAACTCTAACGCCCTGAAGGAAACTAGAGTATTAATCATACAGAGTGGAGGGAAGTTAGTGAACAAAGAGCATTATGAAAGTGAATACGAAGGCTTTTTCGCTGAGTTTTATGATATTTTGCAGCCTACTGTACATGATGCGCCAGCATATATCAAGTTTGCAAAAGAATTTGGAGATCCAATACTCGAACTCGGTTGCGGAACTGGCAGATTGCTCATTCCAATTGCCAAGAACGGCTTTAAAATAACAGGAATAGATTCATCTGGGGAGATGTTAGCGATTTGTCGAAGTAAATTGGAGCAAGAAGAAAAAGAAACCCAAAACAGAGCCACACTCGTCAAAGCAGATATGCGAGATTTTAATTTAGGAGAGAAGTTTAAACTAATCTTTACCGCCTGCAACACAATTTTTCATCTGCTTGAAGCGGAAGATTTGAGAAAAGCACTTCGCTGTGTGCATAAACATTTAGCGGAAGATGGCGTATTCATTATTGACATTAGTGCTCCCAATATTCCTTTCATGGTGGAAACCAACAATAAGGAGTTTGTTTCCGAATATACTCATCCTGAGACTGGAAGGAAAATTATAAACCGTTTTAAAGCTGTTTATGACTTCTTAAACCAGATTGAAACCGATGAGATTGTCCTTGAAGAATACGAAAATGGGAAAATTACTCGTCAAGCAACTGCTAAGGTCACATTGACTTATTTCTTCCCCAGGGAATTGAGAACAATACTCCAGAGCTGTGGGTTCGAAGTTTTTAAAGAGTATGGTTCCCTCAATGGAGAGCCCCTAACCTCAAAGAGCCAAAATATTGTATTTTTATGCCGCAAGAGAGGTGCAAAATATGGAAGTGAATGATGAACAATTGGAAAAATACTTAAAAAAATGGCAAGATATTCTGAGATTAAGAGATTGGGATATAACAGTCAAAATAGTTGATAGTACATGGAGAAAATCAGGAGACATAAAGATTGATCTGGAAGACAAGAAAGCAGTGCTTTTAGTTAATAGTATACCTAAATACAATAATCTTGAAGAGTTAGTTGTTCACGAGTTACTTCATGTTAAATTGTACGGACTGGATCAGATGATCGAGGAACTTTTATCTATTGTATTTGGCGAAAACGAAAATGACCCAAAAAGAGCGTTTGCTTATACACAGTTTATGGTTTTACTAGAATCCACAGTCGAAGATTTAACTAAAGGTTACTTGGCTGCGAGTGGTTGCAAAGAGCCACTATCATTTGGCAGATTACAAAAAGCCATTGATGAAGAGCTTAAACATAAAAATTCAACTTGACACCAACCAAAATGGAGAGGAAAATAATGTCAAATAAAAGTATAACACCTGGGAAAGGAAGGGAGATTATAAAACCCTCTGATTTTAAAAGAGGAGTGGTAGAAGCAAAAAGTGAATCCTGCTCAAAATATTTAGTAACATTCACAGAAATCGCAATGAACCATGCCAAGCATTTGTTAGAGAATGTTGAGATTAAAGCTAAATGCACTCATGTATATCAGGCTTTCGTTGGCGAATACCAAGGCGAGAAAATTTACGTGCTTAACCCATATTTTGGTGCACCAGCTTCGGTTTTTGCCTTGGAACTTGCAATAGCCAGCGGGGGAAAAAGATTTTTAGTAGTAGGGGAAGCAGGAGCAATTAAAACAGGTGTAAATATTGGCGATGTGATACTGCCAACGTGGGCTTTGAGGGAAGAGGGAACGAGCTATCACTACATGCCGCCGGATTACATACCAAAGCCCAGCGAGAGGCTTTTCAACGCGCTTAAAAAGGAAGTGAAACGTCAAACTGGAAAGGAGAATATTAATGTGTTCGAAGGTGGCATTTGGACAACTGATGCATCCTTTAGAGAAACAGAGGATAAGGTGAGAGAATACTCAAAGCGTGGCATTCTCGGCGTTGAGATGGAAAGTTCAGCTTTAATGAGTGTCGCCAAGTTCAGAGATGTTAATCTAGCAGTTGCCTTAGCGGTATCAGATGAGCTTTACCGAGAAAGATGGAATCCAGGATTTGATAGTAAAAGTCTACGAAAAACAGAAGAAATCCTGATCAAGGCTGCTTTAGATGTTTTAATATCGATTTAGCTTATGGAGGTATTATCCATGAAATACCGAAAGCATAAAGGTTTGAAAATTTCCGAAATTGGGATTGGAACCTATGCTCTGAGCGGTGCATACGGAAGAAAAGATTTAGAAGAGTTCAAGAGAATGATTAATCATGCTTATGAGCTTGGAGTCAACTTCTTTG
Source organism: Thermococci archaeon (assembly GCA_003663535.1). GTDB lineage: Archaea > Methanobacteriota_B > Thermococci > Thermococcales > Thermococcaceae > Thermococcus_A. Next base: position 3,977 of record QMUE01000018.1, on the reverse strand, counting down.
ACACTGCAGAAGCCTATGGAAATGCTGAACAGATTTTGGGAGAGATTGTAAAACCCTTCCGTGAAGACATTTATATAGCTACAAAAGTTGGGGTTAGGAGCAGCATAAAGCCAAACCTCTCCAAAGAGTACATCAAAAAAGCCTGTGAAGAAAGCCTCAAGAGACTGCAGACCGATTATATCGACCTCTACCAAGTTCACTTCCATGATCCAACCACGCCAATAGAGGAAACCATTGAAACGCTGGAGGAGCTCGTTGAAGAGGGAAAAATTAGACATTATGGAGTTGGCCACTTGTCTTTAGATGTTACGGAGGAATACTGCAAGCTTGGAAAGCCCTTCTCAGTCCTTGCAGAGTTTAACGCAGTTGCAAGAGAATCTTATGAAAAGCTTTTGCCACTTTACAGGAAATACAATTTGGGAATTATTGCTTTCAGCACAACAGGAAGAGGCTTGCTCACAGGAAGGTTTAAAGAAAACCAAAAATTTGAACCTGGGGATATACGTTATTTAGACCCACTTTTCCAGAGGGAACGCTTTCAACACGGCTTGAGAATAGCCAAGAAGTTTGCCGAGCTGGGAGAGGAATATGGTAAGACTTCAGTGCAGGTTGCCATCGCTTGGGTTCTTGCCCATGAGGGGGTAATATGCGCCCTAATGGGACCTTCAACGGTAGAGCATTTAGAAGAAAACATTGAGGCGAGCGGATGGGAGATTCCCAAAGAGGATTTGAGAGAGCTGGAGGAGTTTTTTAAGAGAGAAGATGAGTGGCTAAGGCAGAAGCAGAAAGAATCCATAAAACAAATCCTTACTGAGCACCTCCAGGAACCCCAAAGAGCTTTCGTTGATTTGATATATGCTATTGAAACTGCACTTTCCCTTGGCATTATCGAGGAGAAAGAGATACTACCACTTTTCTATGAGCTCTATGGCCTGAGAAAGGAGTTGGATAAAGAAGATGTCAGCGAAAAACTAAAAGACATCCAAGCCCAGCTGCGAAAAGTAATCCCACTAGATGCTCTTTGACCTCTTTTTCAAGTTTTCCCACACCTCTATATGCTGCGTGGTTTGAGGGAGATTCCTCAACGCTTTCCGCAAGAACTTTGGATAGAGCGGGAGAGTCTCAAGCTCATCAAGAGAAAACCACTTAAAAATCAACCTGATTTCTTTTTCTTCCTCTAGATGTTCCTTCCCCCAAAACCGTCTTTTCTTGTATAGGGAGCAATCCTTGGGAAGCTCTACCAGATAGTAAAGTCCCATCTCATGAAAAAGTGTCCCATCATTTTTAAAGAACGTCTCAACAACCCACATTAGCTTGTCCACACGAACCTCAACACCAAGCTCTTCTTGCATTTCTCTCTTTAACGCATCTTTTGAAGGCTCCAATAGCTCAACCCGTCCTCCCGGCAGAGCCCAAAAATTATCCTCTTCCGCTCTGTGGAGAAGAACATGAGTTTTATTGAATACAATTCCCACCACCCGATAATTAAACCTTATATCCCCTTTTTCAAACGTTACCATCTGTCCTATCCTCAAAATTACCATCTCCGCTTTGAGTTTGGATTATACCCCTCAGTCCCCGCACTTAAGTCTTTATTGCTATCATGAGTTCCTCCCTAAACTTCTCCTTTTCTATAGGGAGCGATCTTATTGGAATGCCGTTCACCAACATCCAATTCCGCCCTCTGAACACAAACTCTTTCGGATGTTCCCATCCATTCAACATTCTTATCTCCAGTTCCGGAGCGATTTCCTTCACTATTTCTTTACTCCTGTGTGCCCAAAGATAAGTGAAGGGGCATGTAGGTTCATAGAATAAGAAGACTTTACCAATATCCTTATCATTCCTCTTATATTCCTCTCCACCTTTCCAAAAACCAGAATAGGGTTCTTTAAGCTCCCTTCCGCTAAACGAGTAGTAAAGGTCTTCTTTAGTTATCTCCCTGAAGCCTAACCTCTTAAAGAATTCCGCTTGTGACAAAAACTCTCCCGTATCAAATGCATGAGTGAGCAAAAATTCATATTTCCCTCTTGCCTTTTCAATGAGTTTCTCGACCATAGTCCTTGCTATTCCCTTTCTTTGAGCTTCCAAAAGAGGATTGTATATGCAGTTTATAACTAAAACGTTTTCTCGCTTCAGACTTGTCGGGTCTGCTTTTTCGGGATATGTTAATAGCTGAGCGGCGGCCTTTCCATTAAAATACGCAACAAGGCCAACATCCCCATACGTTCTCAGCATCTCGAGAAGCCAAACCCTCTTGATCTCGACGCCTTTCTTGTACGCCTCACTGATGGTAGGGGGATTGCACACCGAAATCATGTCACCTATATTAGTTTCATCAACTTCTCTAATCTCAATCATCACCTCTCATACCTCCAGTGAAATATAGTCACAACAAGCCAGCCAAACAAGAAGTTCGATAAAAGGATCTCCACAAAGTGCGCTCTTCTTATGACGTCGGGCATATACGGATTGGGAACTAAGAGGAGACTAGCCATGAGTACTGAGTAAAGCAAAGCAACAGCTAAGCGGGCTTTCTTCCAGTCATCAATCATCTTAAGTATTGGGATTGCCAAAAGGCCCCATACTATCCCCCTTAAGATTTGAAATGGAAGTATCCATGCTGGCAGCTGCAGGTTAGCGTAGTATTCATCAAAGGCTTTCCCTGCTAATGGTTTGAAGACCAAAGCTCCAAACGCAATGTAAATAAACATGTAAACAATTCCAATTAAGAGCAATTTCCAAATCCAAGCCTTTAGAGGAAGAGAAAACTCTTTAGTATACTCTTGAGGACTTTCTTCCATTTTACCGTGAAGTATCACTGCTATCGGAGAGAAAACCGCTGCAACAATAAATCCTTCTACAAAAAGCTTTGGAATCATCTCAGCAGGAATTATCTCTTCAAAGTAAGTTAAGAATACAATGGTCTCTATCTGGCTCAGAAACGTCGTTACCCCATAGAACACCGCAAAAGTTGCTAAAACAAGCTTCCAGCCGCTCCACTTGGAATTAACTATCATGTAGCTCAGCACTAATATGTCAAGGAATGCAACTAAGAACCAGTATATTAAGTTCCCAGCCTCTGATGATGCTCTTATCCCCGGAATAGGGAGCCAATACAGAAGAGCTAGAATTAGTGCTAAAGAAATAACCTCCAACAAGAAATTTCGCAAATTCATTTCCATCAACTCCTTAACGTTATCTTACTAAGTTTTTCTATATTTTTAAATATGGAATAGGTGGGAATATTTAAAAAATTTCCTAAAATAATTAAAACTTGTGTATATAAGGAGGACCTTACACCATTGTTACTATTTATTATTGAAAAAATTTATAAAGATTTATAGTAAACACATTATGAGGTGAAATCATGGCATGGACATGGTGGACAATGAGTTTAGTTGTGGGTCTCTTAAGTCTCTTGTGGGTGGTTTATGATATCATCAAAAACCAAAAAGACATGAGTACAGCTAGAAAGGGCTTTTGGATAGTTTTAACACTCCTATTCAGCCTGATAGGAGCAGGCGCATATTACGTTGTAGAGAAGAGAAGTTAATCTTTTCTCACTTTAATTTTTTCTCCTCTATAAAAATCTATAAGATGCCGCTTCATTGAAACCAAAGTCACAGGTTTTATTGTCTCTTTCATCCAATCTGGTAAGTCTTTTCTAACGTTGCTCCACAATAAACGGTAATCCAACACTATAACTGCACCCTTCTCTTCCTCACTCCTATGGACTCTACCTGCGGCCTGAACAAGTCTCTTATGAGCTGGTAAAACATATCCATAATATCTTCCTTTTCTAGGGAATTTGTTTTCAAAATACCTTACCTGGGCCTGAACTTTTGGAGTTAGCCTTGCATATGGAATACCAACTAAAATTACGCCATTCATCTCATCACCACTGTAATCCTGGCCCTCACTATTTCTCCCACCCATGACTCCAAGAAGAACAGCTCCATCTCCCTTAGCCTCTT
>QMUE01000017.1 GCA_003663535.1 Thermococci archaeon | reverse complement strand
TCTTTAGATTTAATCAAAATTGGTTTGTTTAGTAATGTATTAAGCGAAAAAAGGTGGAATATTTATTGGAATTCCCTTTATAAACCAAAGATTTATAAAGGGCCTATCCAGTTACTTTTGGGGAGAGTGAATGGGTAGATTAATAAGGTTCTTCTACATAGTTAAGTACAGGAGGGAGAAATTATGAGTGATGTTAAGGATGTCAATGTCAAAAGTCATGGAGAAGAATATGACGATTACGTTTACTATCTCAAACGTAGAATAAGGCAGCTTGAACTTCAAGTAAGAACACTTGAAGCAGATAAAGAAAGGCTTGAGAGGGAACTCTCTCGCTTGAGAATGGAGATGTCAAGACTCAGGCAACCACCGGCATTTGCTGGAACTCTAATTGAACTCTTGGATGAAGATAGAGCAATTGTCCAAAACTACAATGGGCCAAGATTTGTTGTGAGAATTGCCCCTTGGATAGAGAGAGAAAATCTCAGGCCTGGTTCAAGAGTTGCTTTGGATCAAAGAACAATGGCAGTGATAGAGCTCTTACCATCCCAGAAAGATCCATCTGTCCTCGGATTTGAAGTTATTGAAAGGCCCACTGTGACATACAAGGACATTGGTGGCTTAAAGAAGCAATTAGTCGAGCTTAGAGAAGCTGTTGAATTGCCTCTGAAGCATCCGGAGCTCTTTGAGAAGGTAGGAATCGAACCTCCAAGGGGTGTCTTGCTGTATGGGCCACCGGGCTGTGGAAAGACTTTAATGGCTAAAGCCCTGGCTCATGAAGTTAATGCGACCTTCATAAGAGTTATTGGAAGTGAACTTGTGAGGAAGTATATAGGGGAAGGAGCGAGATTAGTAAGCGAACTCTTTGAGCTTGCGAGAGAAAAGGCCCCATCAATAGTTTTCATTGACGAAATAGATGCAATAGGTGCTAAAAGGCTTGATGAAACAACTGGAGGAGAGAGGGAAGTTAACAGAACATTGATGCAATTATTGGCTGAGTTGGATGGGTTTGATCCAATGGGTGATGTAAAGATAATTGCGGCAACTAATAGGCCTGATATCCTAGATCCTGCATTACTAAGGCCCGGAAGATTTGATAGATTGATAGAAGTTCCATTACCGGACTTCCGTGGAAGACTTGAAATTCTTAAGGTACATACGAGGAAGATGACTCTCAAAAAGGTTGATCTGAAAGTAATAGCTGAGATGACAGAAGGAGCCAGTGGCGCCGATCTAAAGGCCATTGTTACAGAAGCAGGAATGTTTGCAATTAGATCTAGAAGGGAATATGTGACACAAGAAGACTTTCTAAAGGGAGTTGAAAAGGTTCTTGGATCAGAGGAAAAGCTGGCACAACAAATGGCTACACACGAAGTTATGTACGGTTGATCTTTTCTTTACATTTTTGAGAAGGGATTCTTAAGTCTTTAGTTTTAGTACTCTCAGTAAAAAAGTAGGTTTTGAAAATTCTTAAATAGTTTAGTGCTCAAAATTATTACACGCTGGAATATATCGAGGTGGTGAACTACCCCGCCCTAACGGGTGGGGCTTCGTGAGAGTTCATTCAGCATCCCGTTGCCGGTAACCTCACTCTCACTGGCCGGTTCACACGGCCACTACCCCCTATCCTTCCGGATTCGGGGGCTACTTTATACCAACCCTTACGGGCTGTCCAGCCTTACGGCTGTTACGAGATCCTTATATTCTGCATCCTCAGAGTATTTAAACCTTACTCACCCACCTCCTCTTGCGTATCCCCTCCCTTTCGGAAGGAGTCTTGCAAGCAACAGGGAGATAAAATGAGAAGAATGTTTGTATTCTTAATACTGGGATTTTTGATTGGAATGTCTGTTCAATACACCACAGCAATTCCAAAAGAAATGCCCTTTAAGGCGAGAATCTACGTGGGTTGGGAAGAGGGATATTTGGGATCAACCCTAATGCCAGAAAGCACTTGGTTAGTTGTCAAATGATCAAAGGACTGGAATATGCCAGCATTTGGTTTTAACAGCCCAGAAGGAGCTTGGATGGCAATTCATTTTATGTGGTATACTAATAATATCAATGAAGGGTTCTTTGGGTATGATGAGGACTCACTCGTTTATTGGGGAGACCCAAACATCGTTCCAGAGGCTAAGTATCGGGTTGAAGAATATGTTAAGATAATGATATTGGACGAGACTGAAAAGTATGAAGAAAAAGGTGCATTCAAAGCTTCCGACTTGGGATATCCATTCCCAGAAAATGCATATGTTGTTCACTACACCGTGGAAGTCTACAATGCTACAATCAACAGCCTTCTGTTTGAATACACGCTTGTGCCGTTGTCTCCTTAGTTTTTACTTTATTTTGAATAGATCCGATCGGGTTATTATCCCTTCTGGTTTCCCCTCTCTATTTTGCACTATAATTGCTGGATGTTCCTCCAGTAAGTACTTCACGACTTCTATACTCTCATATTCATTCACTATAGGAAACGGTTCGTCCATAATTTCCATAGCCTTTTTGGAGAGCAGGTCTTCATACTCAAAACTTTTTCGCACAAGTGTCTTTTCCGTTATAGAGCCAACTACCTTGTTTCCAGCAACCACGGGCACTTGAGATATGTTGTATTCATTCATAAGTTTGACAACGTATTCAACAGTTTCGTATGGTTTAACCCCTATTATGGGAGAAGACATGAGTTCTTTTGCTGTAAAGCGGCTTTTCTTACACTCTTTTAAGGCTTGGAGAATTCGATTGAAAGTTGATAACCTCGGATCAACCTTTCCAGTCTCCAGTTTTGCTATATATGCTTGGGTGACCCCCGCTCTTTCGGCAAGCTCTTCTTGCGTTATTCCTAATTCTTTTCGAAATTTCTTGATTTCTTTGGGGTCAATCGGTTGAGGAATAATTACCATATATAACCACCGGTTATTAATTTTTAAGTTACAGTTTAAAAACTTTCGTAGAGGTCTCAAATATTCTGACCTCCTTGTCGGCTTGAAGGACGAGATTTGAAAAGAAAAAGTTAAAAGTGGTGGAAATGTTAAATTTGAGTCCCTATCAATGCTTCAGGAAAGAAGGGAAAATTGATGGCTTGAAATTCAAAGAATTATAAAGTTTAACATAATACTTGTTAAAGCTCTGATTTCCATGCATTGTTTGTTACTATTTGAAAGGTTAGCCCTTTATAGTGAGGAGCTTTGTGAAAACACCAAATTATTTAAACTATTAAAACTTGATGAGTTTCAAGGTGGAGGGATTTATGGCCGGTACAGTGAGTAAGATTGTAAGCTTTAATGACGAAGAGGAGTTCGTAGAGGATATGGAGGAAGTCATGGAGAGATTTACATATCTTGCGAGCAGATACGGTGCCAATGTTATAGAAGGCGTTTTGTTATGGGATTACATTGGAATTAGGGATGATGAGGGCATCAAAGTCTTTAGAATTGGAGAATTTCCCTATATCGAGGGAATATTAAAGGTCGATCTTGATATATTAAAAATTCTTGAGCAATATTTTGATGAAATGGAGAGCAAATGGGAAGATTTAACAACAGATGAGATAAACTATTTCGTTGAGATGTTAAATGATGCTCTCGGAGAGCATAGAGTTTACTATGAAGCTCATGACTTGGGATTGGAGCGAAATGAAGCTTATGTCATACTTAACATCAAAGGTCTTTATTATCTTGAAAATGTAGTGGATAGTGAAGATAGGCATGTTTTGGATGAGGCTGTCTCAATTTTAACGAAATATATGTAGGTGGTAAGAATGTTGTTCAAGAAAAAGGGTCTCTTTACGGTTAGTGATGCCCTGAAACTTGTGGAAATGGCAAGCAAGGAAGACCCAAGGGAGATCATAATAATGTGCGAGGCAATTGATGAAGATGCAAAGAGAAGACTTTGGGACTACGCAAAAGGAGTAGAACTAATGGCCGATTTAACTGGAGAAAAGAGAAATGTCAAGATTGAAATACTCGAAGGTTATGTAAGTGACAAGGTAAAAGGAATTGAGCTCTAAGGTGATTGCATGTTTCTGGTAGAGATCTTCAACAGCTGGCAAGGAGAAGGGGGAAGCGTAGAAGGCAGTGTCTTTGGTAGGAGGCAAATTTTTGTTAGATTTGCAGGTTGTGATCTTAAATGCTGGTGGTGTGACTCTGCAAATTACATAATAGCTTCTAAAGTTCCAAAGTGGCGTTGTGAGGTGGAACCTTTTACCGGAAAATTTGAACATAAACCAAATCCTGCAAAATTTGAGGATGTGGTTAGTGCCATTCTTCACCTTGATACCGGTGATATACACTCTATAAGTTACACTGGCGGGGAGCCAACTTTACAAACAAGGAATCTTTCAACGCTTATGAAGAAGATGCATGAATTGGGATTTAAGAACTTCTTGGAGACCAACGGAAGTAGACCGGAGAGAATAAATGAGATTGCTCATCTAGTAGACTATGCAAGCGTTGATATTAAGGATGAGACTGCAAGAGCTACAGAAGACTGGAAAAATCTTGTCCTCAAGGAGGTAGAAAGCATTAGAATCCTTAAGCAATCTGGAGTAAAAACTTATGCAAAGCTTGTAGTTACACAAAATACAAAGGAAGAAAATGTTAAGTGGTATGCTAAACTTCTAAAAGGGCAGGCCCCAATAGTTATCCAACCCAGAGAGCCCATTGAAATATCCCAAATTCAGCTGATGAGCCTTTATAATACTGCAGCTAAAATTATGGGACGGGAAAACGTTGGATTGAGTTTTCAGGTGCATAGGTATTTGGATGTTCTCTAAGATGAGTTTTTAAATATTCTGTACTATCCTCCCTTAGGCGATGATGTAAATTGGCCTTTGGGGTATTGATGCCCGGGATCGACGAAACTGAGCCTGTTATTACTTTGTCGTGGCTTTATTGTCGGATTTGTTCATTTTTGACCATCATCCCCTTGTAGTTTGACCACTCTATCAATTATTGGTGATGTGTGATGTTTAGTTTCGAGAGTTTGAGAAGGTTTTGGGTGAAGGAGAGGAAGCCTGAAGTTAAAAAAGAATGGGTGAAATGTGAGGCAACGAACTTCCAAAGAAAAGTAATCTGAGGTTATTATCCTCCAATTCCGAGGGGCTAAAAAGCAATTGGAAGAGTTCTGGCCTGTTCTATATTAAATAAAAATAGTAGCAAAACGAAAAAACAGATGTTTGAGCCTATTTGATCACGTGCTTGTAATAATACCAGAGCCCCCTTATTATATCTCTAACTTCAATCATCGTGAACATTGGGCTTCTATTGATAAGCTTGGCCGTTTCTTCCCACGTGTGGGATTGAAGAACACGGTAAATGAGGAGATGTATTTGTCTTTCATCAAGGTATGGCTTCATCCAGCCATCGAGGAAGTAGAGCTTAACTATTGGTTTCACTGCATCTAGAACGGTGTCATAAGTTAAAACTTTCCCAACAAACATTTCAAGGCGCTTTTTCTGAACCTCTGTGATGTTCAATGGATAGTCAACACTCTCCCCAAAAGGAGTTTCAAACAACCACCTAGCTATTTCTGGTTCCAGATCTTTGTGTGTGTCGCCTAACCACTCTGTAAGTCGTATTCTAAACTCATCATTGGCCTTTTTGACTATTTCTTGAGCTTTTTTACTTATTGGCTTTACCACTATAGCTGTGTATTCTCCGCTTACGGGATTTCTTGAAGGGCTTAAATGAACAGGGGCAAAACCATTTCTGATCCAGAATCTTATCAACTCTTCACTTGCTCCAAATCCACTTCCTACCCAGTCAAAGTTCTCCTTATCAGCTTCATGTATTAGCAATTCAAGAGCTCTGCTTCCAAGCCCCATATCCATGGCATCTGGATGGGTTGCTATTCTCACAACTCTGTATCCTTTTAGTCGTGCAAACCCCTTCGCATAGTGGTGCTTCACCATCATGTCTGGTATTATGTTACCTCTTGGTTTGTATCCCTTGGCCATTTTATCTATGTCCCTCTTTGGAATTCCTCCCTCTTTAGCGATCTGTACTGCACATACTATTTTTCCGTTCTTCAAGCGAAGGACCCTTGCTTCGTGATGGGGAGCATCGGCCAAAAGTGCAACGTCGCTTGGCCTGTTTCTATAATGGGCGAGAACGTAGATACCAACAAAGTGTCTCAAATCTCCTCTATCATTTTCAAACCAATCATCAAGGTCTGGCTTTTCAAAGTAGATCTCTTTCTTTCTAATAAGCTCATAGTCTTCTTCTGTAAGTTCTACTGGTTCTGCATCGAGGAGAAGAACATCAAAGAGCCATCTCTCAATGGGATCGTTGCTTTCATATCTGATTGGGACTGAGAGATGAATTTCTTTAAATTCTCTCTTGTTTCTCGCCTTCTTCAGAAACTTAACGGAGAACCCTCTCCCGGCTCCTTCATATCCGTGTATTGTTGATGAATAGATGACTTTTGGCTTATTTAGGTATTTATGGAGGATTGGAACATGGATTCCAGCGGCCTCGTCAATAACGTAAACATCGGCATTCATCTTGTATCCTTGAGTTGGAGAATAATACCTCAATCCGATACCCTTAGCGTATATTTCTTTTATAAGACCATTTTCCTCAATCACTTTTGGTTTATAGCCAAGTTTTTGGAGACTCTTTTTTGCAAAACGGAAAAGACTTTGAACATTTTCAAGTTCCGGGGCTGTCACTACTATTCTAACACGCTTCTTCTTAGATTTAACTGCCAACCCAATGGAGCCTATACCTACGCTGACACTTTTTCCTCTCCCTCTATCTGCAGTTAGGACAATCATACCGTCTCTTTCTATGAGGCTTTCGAGATTTTTAAGAACCTCAACTTGACCATTTGTGAGACAAAGCTCGTAAAGTTCTCTTGGAAACCTTATTTCTTCTGGTATTTCAATTTTCTCTCTTTCAGGAAGTTTTACTTGGCTCTTTCCTTCTTCTGGCCCTTTTAAGATTTTTTGTGTATCTGCATCTAGGATGTAGATTCCCTCTTGCTCTTCGAGCTTTCTGATTAGTCTTCTGTTAAAACGCTTTTTTACATCATCTATCGTATACGGAGGAGTAACGAGGCTTTTGTGAAAACCGGTCCACATCTTTTTCCATTTCTCAAAGGGGTTCGCAAGAACAAAAATTAATCCTCCTCCTCTCACAGTCTCAATTATTCTACCAAGATCATTTGGAGAAAAATCGTAGCTGAGATCAAGAACAAGAAGATCGTAAGTTCTTCCCAGAATATCCCGAGTATGTTTGAAGGTTACAGAAGTTACATTTACGTTGTTCCCTGCCAGAATATCAAAGTGTTTTCTGAATTCTTCATATCTCATTCTCCCAAACGTCTCTGGTCCGAGGGCATCAGTGGCATATAACACTTCCATTTTATCTTCACTTTCATCTCTAAGCTTTTTTTTCACAAGTTCTCCCAGAATTAAAGAAATTATTTTAGCAGAGGCCCCTCCAAGAATTCCGGCCAATGTGGCCTTTTTCATTGTGTCGCTTGCAAGAACTATTATTCTCCTGTGGAACTCTTCAATAGATTCAGCAAGTGCTATTTCCGTAAGCTTCAGGGTTGAGTCTTTAACACCCTCGCTCTTGGCGTACTCTCTCACTTCCTTGTCGAATCTCACTTTCACGGTCATTTTTCATCCCCAGAAATGAAAAAGTTGGAATGTTTAAAAACCTATACTCCATTAAGATACTAATTTAAACGCTAAACTTTTATACGAAAAGGCCTTAATTAGTATGGTGATCTTATGAAGAAGCTTGATGTAAAGGATTTGGCTAACTTTAAACTTGTGGGTGGACTTGATATATATAGGAAAAAAGTTGCATTTACAGTAAGTGAAATAAATGTGAAAAAGGATGAATATTTTTCAAGAATTTACCTTTATGATGGAAGAAAAGCTGTGCAGTTTACCTCTGGGCCTAAAGATTCAAATCCTCGCTTTTCACCAGATGGAAAGTTAATAGCGTTCACTTCAAAACGAGAAAAGGAGAGCAAAGAGGCCGAACTTTATTTGATTCCCACCGCAGGAGGAGAAGCTAAACTCTTAACGAGATTCAAATTTGGAATAAACAACTATGAATTCTCTTCAGATGGTAAAACTCTTGCTGTGATTACTCAAGTAGAGCTTGAGAGGAAGAAAAAGGGAGAAGATGTACACCTAATTAAGGAAGTTCCTTTTTGGTTTAACGGGATAGGGTGGGTTTATGGAAAGAGGGGCCACATTTATCTCGTTGATGTCGAAAGTGGAAAGAAGAGGAAACTCATTGGAGGAAATCTCAATGTTCAAACACTCAAGTGGAGCAGGGATGGAACCAGAATCTACTTTGTGGCACAAGAAGATAGAGAAAAACAACCAAGGATAAGCGATCTATTTGTAATCAATGTGAAAACTAAGAAAGTTGAAAAACTTACTGATTCTAAATGGCGTATCGGTGATTTTGTTCCTCTTGATGATGAAACATTTATTCTAAGAATGAGCACCCTTGAGAGAGGAGGAGCAACTAATACGCATATTTATCACTTTGATCCAAAAACTAAGAAAATAAAAAAGCTCACAGCAAAACTTGATCGCTCAGCGTATAATTCCCTCAACTGCGACGTTAGGGGGCCTTCAAGAAACCCACTCATTTACAAAGATGGGTGGATCTATTATATCGCCACCGACGGCCCAAGGGCAAACCTCTTCCGTGTCAATCTGAAAGGGAAGATAGAACGAGTTGTGAGAGGAGACAGGAGTGTAGAAACCTTTGGCATCGGCGATTACATAGCCTTTATTGCCCAAGATGCTACAACCCCAACGGAGCTCTATATTTTGAAAGATGGCAAAGAGAAGAAGGTTACAGCGTTTAATGATTGGATTGAGGAGTACAAACTCTCAGAACCGGAACATTTTAGGGTTAAAGTCTCTGATGGCATGGAAATTGATGCTTGGATAATGAAACCCGTTGGCTTTAAGGAAGGAAAGAAGTACCCTGCTGTCCTTGAGATCCATGGAGGTCCTAAAACTGCCTATGGTTACTCATGCATGCATGAATTTCATGTTTTAGCTGCAAAGGGCTTTGTTGTGATATTCTCCAACCCAAGGGGAAGCGACGGCTATGGAGAGGATTTTGCCGATATAAGGGAACACTACGGCGAGAGGGACTACTTGGATTTGATGGAGGTTGTTGACGAAGCGATAAAGAGGTTTGACTTTATAGACTCGGAAAGGATTGGGGTAACTGGTGGTTCCTATGGTGGTTTCATGACGAACTGGATAGTTGGGCATACAAATAGGTTTAAGGCAGCTGTAACCCAGCGTTCGATATCTAACTGGACGAGCTTTTTTGGAACGACAGATATCGGCTACTTCTTCGCCCCAGATCAAATAGGTGGGGATCCTTGGAGCAACACCAAAGGCTATTGGGAAAAGAGCCCGCTGAAATATGCTCCAAACGTCGAAACACCTCTTCTCATAATCCACTCAATGGAGGATTATCGTTGTTGGCTCCCAGAGGCGTTGCAATTCTTCACAGCTTTGAGGTATCTTGGCAAGGAAGTGCAACTTGCTTTATTCCCAGGTGAAAATCACGATCTCTCAAGAAAAGGAAAGCCAAAGCACAGGATGAAGAGACTTGAGCTTATAGTGAGCTGGATGGAGAAGTGGCTTAAGGATTAATAATTCCTAGCCCTTATACTTTTTAACTCCATTTTTGTGGACTTTTTCGAAGTAGCAAGAGAAAAGAAAAGGGGAATAAAGCCTCAAAGCGTGTAATCCAGAACTTTCTTAGCCTTCTCTATGTGCTCTGGATAGATATTCCTTATCTCCAGGTGAAGGGCCTTGATAATTCTTCCGACGAGCACAAAGAGAGTTCCCACTATTATAGGAAGCTCGTTGACCAACTCTTCTTCAAGTGGGACCTCCACAGAAATTTCCCTGAGGATAAACTTTCTAATAGGGTCAATTTCAACGCTTTCACTTTCTATGACGGCCCTGAAAAGGTTCATAGAGTTTTTAAAGCCTTTTGTGAGTGCTAAATGTCTGAGTTTTATCCTCCTGGAAGACTCCTTCCGAAAGGGTGAGGATGCAACCACTCTAAGGCAATATCGAAAGATTTAAAAGTTTTTACTATTGGTATATGTAATGAGTGATTTCCATGTACCTCACTCAGAAGAACCACTTGCGAGTGGACAAGAAGACTTACAAGATTCTTCGTACTCTAACCCACCTCTCCAAGGATCTCTACAACCTCACCCTACACGTGACGAGACAATATTATGAGTTGAACGACTCATTCCTACCATTCACCAAAGCTTACCACTTGGTTAAAGACGGCGAGCCCTACAAACTCCTGCCAAGCCAAGTTGCCCAACAAACCATGAAGATCGTTGAAAGAAACTACCGCTCATTCTTCAGGCTCCTCAAAGAAAGGAAAAAAGGTAATTACAATAGGCCGACCCACCCGCCGAGATTTTTACCCAAAGATGGTCACTTCGTACTAATCTTCCCGTACCAATCCTTCAAGGTGAAGGAGGATAAAGTGATCCTCACTCTTGGCAAGAACTTTGCGAAAAAATTTGGTGTAATGCACTTGGAAATTCCCCTACCGAAGAACGTTAAAGGGCACAGGATAAAGGAAGTCCGTATTTTACCAAAGTATAATGCCCTCTGGTTCGAGGTGGAGTACGTTTACGAGATTCAGCCTGAAAAGAAGGATTTAGACTACTCAAAGTACTTGAGCATTGATTTGGGCGTGGACAATTTCGCCACTTGTGTCTCCTCCACCGGGACGGCCTTCATTATTGAAGGCCGGTGGTTGAAGAGTTTTAACCGGTGGTGGAATAAGGAGAAGGCCAAGTTGCAAAGTCAATACGATAAGCAGGGGGTAAAGTTTGGAAAGAAGATGGCTTTGCTTTTGAGGAAGAGGAAAAATGTAATGAACAATTTTATGAACCAAGCCGTGAATTACATTATTGAGTACTGTTTGGAGAATAAAATTGGAAGCATTGTGATTGGGGAGTTGGAGGAGGCGAAACAAAGAGCTTCCTTGGGCAAAGTGAATAATCAGAATTTTCAATACATTCCTTACGGCCTTTTCAAGCAAAAGTTGAAGGCAAAGTGTGAGCGGTATGGAGTTAACTTCATTGAAGTTGATGAGGCGTACACGAGTAAAGCGGATGCTTTGGCTTTGGAGCCAATAGGAAAGAAGGAAGAGTATTGGGGGAGGAGGGTCAAGAGGGGGCTTTACCAATCCTCCACTGGAGTTTTGATTAATGCTGACGTGAATGGTGCCTTAAACATTTTGCGGAAGGTAGCCGGCGATTCTCCCGTTAGGGGGATAGCCGGTAGTGGCCGTGTGAACCGGCCGGTGAGAGTGAGGCTACTGGCAACGGGATGCCGAATGAACTCTCACGAAGCCTCACCCATAAGGGGGCAGTTCACCTATCTTCAAAAGTTCAGTATAAATTGCATCTTTCTCTCCTTTTTCATTGTATATGCCATCTTCTCTGACCTTGATAGTATAGTACCTCCAACCTACTGGTTTTATGTTGATTTCTTCGAATTCCTTGGGGCTTTTAATTTCTAAAACTTCTTGAAGCAGGGCCAATGCTAGGAGAATTTCCCTATTTTGTTTTGCGAGCTCTTTGTCTTTTTCTTTATGTCATTTAAATCCACTAGGAATTCCCAAAAACCTGTGAATATTCCACTTTCTCATATGTCTAAGTCTCTCATCAACTTTTTTCCTGAACACTCATACAGAGTACTAAAAACATTCTTAAGGAAAAAATTTTATCTCATTTTCTGTTATTAAACTTGGAAGGGGATTCTGAGCCTCTCTGGGCAGATCCCTCTTAAATCTCTTGATGAGAACACTGGCATGCTCAATTTTCTCAACCTTCTTGGAAAAATAAGCATCTATCATGAAAAGCTTTCCATTAACTTCAATTACTAAATATGGTATCTCCACCTTCATGAAGCTTAACAAATTAAAAAGTTATATAAACGCTTTTCTCTTAGGCATGATGATGAGTATGAAAGTGGATGAACTCAAATCACTCGGAGTAGATGAAAGGATATTACGTCTATTACGTGAGAGGGGCATAGAGGAATTATATCCTCCTCAAGCAGATGCTCTGAAAACTGAAGTGCTTAAAGGAAAAAATCTTGTCTTAGCAATTCCTACAGCTTCTGGAAAAACTCTCGTAGCGGAGATAGTAATGATCAACAAAATTCTTCAGGAAGGTGGGAAAACAATATACCTTGTTCCATTGAAGGCCCTTGCAGAAGAAAAATATAAAGAATTCAAGTTCTGGGAAAAATTA
>QMUE01000016.1 GCA_003663535.1 Thermococci archaeon | reverse complement strand
TAACCAGTATGGGCCAACATGGTAGTTCTTGGTCTTATACACTCTTTTTTAATTTCCTGCTCTCTCACAAGGCACTCAATGGTTTTGGGCTTTGTAAAGTGTTTTTTGTATTCATTTATTTTTTTATAAAATCTATCAACTTGATTTATGCATGGGGTGTATGCAACAAGAAATCCTCCTGGTTTTAAAGATTGAACTGCATGCTCGACAACGTTCTCTGGTTGAGGAAGATCTAAGATTATATGATCCACATTATCTTCTTCAATACCCTCATAGATGTTTCTCAACTTTATCTCAACTCTATCAGAAAAGCCTGCCCACTCCACGTTCCTCCATGCTAGTTTTGCAAAATCCTCCCGGATCTCATAGCCTATTATCTTGCCATTGGGCCCAATAATATTGGCCAGAAATAGGGTCAAAGCACCGCTTCCAACTCCTGCTTCAATTATGATATCCCCTGGAGATATTCCTGCGAAAGCTACTATTTGAGCAGCATCTTTAGGATGGATTATTTGCGGGCCGCGTTTCATTTTATCTATATAATCAACTATCCTTGGTTTCAGGATCCTAAAAGGATAATTGGTATGAGAATTTATGATTACTCCAAATTCTTTACCTACTAAATCGGAGAGATTTATTACACCAAGATCAGTATGAAATTCTCCTTCTTTTATAGTCACTAAGTATCTTTTTCCTCTTGGATCAAGTAATACGACTTTATCCCCATATTCAATCATTTACATCACCAGATTAGTCTTCGACTTCTATCTTGTAAGCATTGCCTTCCTTTATGATTTTTAGGCGCCAGTTAGCTAGTTCTCTCAATATTGCTAGTTGTCTCTCATCCAAAATATCCTTATTCACAAAGTAGATTGAAGTCCAATCCTCAAAAGGTAGGGTGCTTCTCGTGAATAAGATGGCCTTCAATGCTTTTTCTCCCCCAAAATAGATATATTGAGAGACTCCAAGTGTTATGGAATATTCTACTTTAGTAGAGACTGAAAAGAGCTTCATTAATGCATTGTAATAATTCCTCATGAATTCTGAGACCTCATATGTAATCGGAATTTCCTCTGCTATGGATGTATAACTGGTTCTTCCTATGCCTATCCTTATTGCTCGGAGGTTTTTTGTTACTTCCATCGCTTTTTTGTATTCCTCAGGGGGTGTTTTTCTTAGGTATCCTCTAAAAAGAAGGTCGCCAATTCCAAAAAAGTCATCTATTAATATCTCCTTTTGTGAGATTTCAGGCACAAGCTCTCCCCAAAGCAATTGTGCAATTGAATATGGAGATGGATACTCTATGAGGACAGAATCCCCTAAAGTTACGTTCTTTTCTAAGAATTCTGAAATTGAACCTATCTCCATGATCTCACCAAAGAATTTTTAATCTCAAGTCTTTTAAACTTTTTAGGTGTTCAAAGTGAAGAGATTTGTAATATGGGTAAATGAAATAGACGCCAGAATACCGAGAAAATATGGAAGAGAAGTCCCAAAGAATCTTGCAGTAGATAGACCAAGCCTAGGAGAAATACTTGAAGCTGCTCAAGCCCTAAGACTTAATATCATAAATATAGATCGAGAAGCTTTAAATCCACGAGTATCAGCTCTGAATGAAAATCTTAGGATCAAAGGACGCATTGTAGTAGAGAGCAGCCATGGAAAATCAAAAACATTAAAGCTAATAACTCAAAAAGTCAGGGAATTTAGAAAATTACATAGAAAAAAATAAATTCTCTATTCTTCTGTTTCTACCACTATCGCCGTGGTGGTATCAATTACGCCATCTATGTTATGAATATCGTGGAGGATTTTTCTAGTAAGTTCTCCTAGGTCTGAGGCTTCAAGCTCCACTATTGCGTCATATGGACCTGTCACAGCGTCGGCTTTTATAACGCCTGAAATGGCCTTGATCTCCCCTATTACTCGTTCTACTTTTCCAATTTCAATTGTTAACAAAACATATGCTCTAACCATCTACATCACCAAATTTTGTTGTCACTTTCTCTTAAAGGTGTTCTATAATTTAAGGTTTTCGCATTATTATGCTAACTTTTGATGTCTAAAATTATTCGTCATGTTGTCCAGACATATTGTTCAATACAAGGAGATAACCAAATGTAGGCCAGATATTCAAGAATCCATTGCATCCATACACAAAAGGTCTCTTAAAAGCCGTGCCAAACCCAATGGTAAAGAGTGAACGTTTAGAAGCTATCCTTGGCACAGTGTCGAACCTAATAACTCCTCTAGGAGGATGTAGATTTCACTCAAAATATCCATATGCAAAAGATATATGCAGAAAAGAAGAACCACCCTTGATAGAGGTGGGACAAGATCACCACGTGGCTTGTTGGTTATATTCCAAAGCATGAATAGAGTGCATAAAGCCTTTATCTTTCTGTTGATTGTAAGACCCCTTCCGGAAGGATAGGGGGTAGTGGTCGTGTGAACCGGCCTGTGAGAGTGAGGCTACTGGCAACGGGATGCCGAATGAACTCTCACGAAGCCCCACCCATAAGGGGGCAGTTCACTGTCTCACTTCTTTCACTTATTGCATTTTCATAAGCAACTTCAAATAAATCAGTAAGCTTCTTTTCAATGATTTTCATCATTTCTTCAGCTCTTGGTTTTATAAGAGCTAGTTCACAGGTTTTTTCGAGAATTTTCTGGAGTTGGGGGAATGGTATTATCATTTCCGGCATCCACCCTCACCCCCATCTCCGCTTTTGCTTCAGTATACATTTAGTTACAATAAGTATATAAATTTTTCTCAGACATTAAACAGGATTCATCATGCTAAAAGGGATATATAGGAAAAAGGCTTTCTAACCGAGGAAACCTCTTATGCCCGCAGCCTCCACAATAATACTTTCTTCAAATTTTCCGGATAGTATCTGGGAGGTAAGGGTTTGGTGTCTTTCTTCTGTTTCTATTCCCATTTCCTTTTGCAACTCCACTATTTTCTTTAAAAATTTGAATTTTTGACTAGCTTTCGAATTGAAAAACTTTAAGGCAAACTCCAAATCCCTATAAAGGCCATAGTAGTATTCAGCAAGCTTTTCAATATCTTTCTCACTTAACGCACTTAACGCAAGTAGTTCTGGTGGTACCCCAAGAGAGTAGAGCGAAGCTGTGAATTTTATGGCTCTTGGAAGGGCCTCCCTATTTACTTTTCTGGAGTAGAAGGAACAAACTTTGCAACTTCTCTTACGTAAGGTGCAAGGAGTTTGAGCTCTGCTGTATACTCTTTTTCATATTTTTCCAATATTTCAAAAACACCTTCATCAACAGGAACACTATCTTTTCTTTTTCTCTCATTTACTTTTTCAATTGCCCTTATAACTTCTTTGGGGTCATTGTCATACTTAAAGGAACTTTGCACAGTGAAAGTTTGAACGTTTGGATATTCTTTGATGGTATTTTCTACATTCTCTGGAGTGAAGTGTCCTCTGAACGGAGCACTTCCAACAGCGATTATTGGATAAATTGGGACACTTAATTCTTCTTCAAGTTCCTGGATGTTAAATAAGGCGTATTTGTCATATATCACCGCACTTATAAGACCATAGTTCATTGCAGGGTCACTTCTGGCTAAAAACATCCTCTGGTACTCAAAGTTTTTTCCGGTTAGATATTCTTCCAGAATTTCATGGGAATTCAGGATGACCTCTTTTGTCTCAAATAGTGGAATGACGTTTATCTCTTCCGGATAGAATTCTCCAATCCATTCATAGATTTTGACATCGTACACCCTTTTGTACTGCTTCCCAATAATGTATCTCTTGTAAAGCTCGTATACTCTCTCTATTTCCTCAAAAGAGGTTGTCATTGGCAGAATAACCTCAAAAATTGGAGCAATTTCTTCCTCATAAAACAGCTTTGCATAGTCAGCTGATCGAGGAATGCTTCTAAGACTTCATCTTCTCCTCCCAAAGAACTCTCATGTGCAAAAAATGGAATATAAACGTTGTCAGGGTGTTGAGTGCTCATAGTTCTAGGTATCATATAATCCACCAAACTAACAAATATCATGAAAAATTTAAATCTTTTTGAGACTTAGTTGACTATATGACAAGGACTCTTAAGGTATTCTCTCTTCTCTTGCACCCCCATCGCGGGCTGGAAGCCTCACTGTTCAGGGCGGGGAGGAGGTCAGAGGTTTCCACCACGATATGGTCCCGAGTGGGGAAGCGGTGGGATATTTGGATTGAGATATCACAATGGTACTCTCTATTTTACCTTGGCATTTGAGGCCCAAGCGCACTTTATAAGAGAAGATTCGAAGAAAATCTATGAATTTGAGCTTGTGGGGGAAAACCAACCTCTGGTGGAGACACATACAATGCAGTTGAGACTGTGGATGAGTTTATTTATTTTGGGGGCTGGGTGCACGCTCCTGCAGTTTATGAAGGAAAAAACGAAAAATCCACAATAAGTTTCGTGAACAAGTACTCTCACGTTCATAGTTATGATACAGAAAACGATGAGGTAAAGCTCCTCTGGAAAGATTCTATTCACCATAAAACTGACTGGGCTAGTGAGATCAGCGACATAATCTACGATCCTTATGAAGATAAACTTCTTCTCGCTAGAGAGGACGGACATGCAAATCTAGGAATTTATGAGGTTGATAGAAAAAGTAGAGAAGCAAAATGTTTAAATGAAAGTCCAAGTCTTAAAGGCGCCCTCGTTCACGATATTATCTTTTTTGGAGTTGGTAAGAACTTTGAGTTGGGACTGCAAGAGCTACATGTTTTGGATCTGATAACTAGAAAATGGGAGCGTTTTTCAATTCCCAAGAGCGCTGTAGATGGCCATCCAATCATTAGGCCGGTTCTCGGGGACATAGAGAGTGCTTACAACAGAGTTTTTGCTTTTACTAGGGGTGGGGTTTTTGTAGGAAACCCCTTAAATGAGGAGGAGATGAAGTTCGCAAGACTCTTTGATTTTCCAAATTTCTATGGGCCTATGAGAGTAAATGCTTTGCCGATAGGAGGAGGTCTACTTATAGCATACAATGCTCACCATGACGCGGTGTACAAACCCATAGATGAAAATACAAAGCTTATGGCAGAGATTACAAACACCATAAACGCACCCAGCATTCTCTTTTATGTAACGCCGCCAATGGTAAAGATTGTCGGAGTATTTGGGGCCAGAATCATGGGTATTGAAAAGGCCTTTGGGAAAATACTCCTTGGAACTAACACCACTCCAAATACAGGGGCTCTTGAAGCAACACCATTTGATGCAGGAAATAGGGACATAGTTATCCTCGATGAAAAGACACTCCAAGAAAGGCCGCCTTCAGTTACTTTTGCTTTAGAAATGGCCTCTCTTGCAAAAGTTGGACAGTTCTTTGGGGCGACAGTATTTGGAGGAATCCCTTTGAGTGGTTATAGAGAACCGAAGGTGATAATAAACGCTAGTAAGAACAATACTTTGAGTATTTATGAATATGATTTAGAACTTCCTCTAAATGGTGCGTGTGAAGAGACGATTAAAATCGACCCAGGGAGAAATGTAATTGACCTCTCATCGTTTGGAGGTATTGTCTCATTTAAATTCGAAAAAGTGGATCCAGCAGGCAAAATGAAAATAAACCTTCTTTGATTTTTAATTTTAAAAATAGAAAAATCAAGCAGCTGCAGTGTTTTTCCAGCTTAAGCTTTCTATTATCAGCTCATCAGGTGTCAATGTTTTTTCCCTAATTATTTCCGGTTTGAATTCTTCAAGCATTTGGAGTATTTCCTCTCTGGAAAGTTTGGTCTCATCGAAAATTATGTAGCCATTCTTGGAATATCCATTGAGGAAAACTCTGTAAACTGCTAAATTGGTTGCAAGTTTGTATTGCATGCGTCTAGCCTCTTCTGGAGTTATGTTGTCAAATTTGAAGTCTATTCTAATCATTGTCCATCACCAAAGTAGTTCTTTATATTGATGTAGGTTTTTCTGTAGAGTTCGCTATTCCTCATTTTTTCAATAAATTCCTTAGTCCTTACATACTTGTCTTTTTGATATTCCCAGTCTGGATGCAGGGCCCTCCATTCTTCCCAAGTATAACTAAATTGATTCTGGACTTTGTCTCTATAAAGTTCAGGGATCACGTTAAAACTACAGAATGGGACTATCCTTCCGTCGGGCATTGCGTAGTGAATGACACATCTCTCAACCCTCTCAACATCGTAGTTATATTCGTCCATGAAGTGCATCATTCCCAGGAAGAGACTCTTATAGTGGAACTTTCCAAGGGCCTCATAGGTTCCATGGGTAAATGCTTCCCTCATGATTTTCAGTACATCAAAGCTTTTTGGAGCGTATTTGTCATCATAAAAGCTCTTGAACTTGAGAAATACTTGTGCCCCAAGCTTGAGTTTTTGAAGTCTGCCAAGATGATGCCATTTCTTAAATTCTTCTGCTTTCTCTTCTAGGAATTCTACGAAGCCTTCAATATTAATGAATCTTGAGATTGGAATAACCCTGTCTCCATCAAGGAACACGTAAGTTGCTGCGCCACATCCAAAGTGCGATGTCATGTAGTACCTTTTACCTGTAAATGCTTCGAAGAATTTTGCTATGTGCCCCGCTATTGGTATGGGATACCAGTCATCCATTGCTATTACCCCGTTTGTCTGCTCCTCTATCCTCTTTATTGCTCCGGGGATTGTTATTCTAAATCTCTGCCGCTCCTTCTTTGGTACCCTACCGACGAGAGAAATTGGCTGGAAGTTCACTGATCTAACGATGTCTAAATGATTCAGACCAAAGTTTATTATTGCACCTGCTTCGTGGTCGTTTACGTTTCTTATCAAAGTTGGTACCAAAACAATTCCTGGGCCACCAGCCTTTTTAACATTTTCAAATATTAGTGGGATTTCCCAGTGGTTCTTCCAATTTGTTTTTGGTGTGACACCATCAAAGCTTAAGTAGAAGGTGTTTACACCAGCTTCTCTAATCCTTTTAACTAGTTCAGGCTCGAATGCAAATCTTATGCCATCTGTGTTGAACTGAACATGATCGTAACCTTCCTCTTTTGCAATTTTTATTATCTCTACAATATCATCTCTTAATGAGGGTTCTCCACCAGTGAACTGGACTGCGTTTGCACCAATTGGTTGTTCGCTCTTTGCGTTGCGGAGCATCATGCGTATCTGTTCGAGAGTTGGCTCGTAGACTGGTTGTCCCTCTTTGGCGTAGAAGAAGCAGTTGCTGAGAAGAATACCATCCGCGGCCACGAAAGAGTGCCCTTCGCTCTCGACTTCGAGGTCATATACGTAACCCTCGTAATTCTCCACTCTAATCTCGTCAATGGTATCAACGTAGAAGTCTGCGATGCGTTGTATCTTTGCTGGCTTTCTTTCGCCAACTTCTCCAAGCCTCTCTATGTGTCCCTCTCGGAGTTCAAGCATCTCCACAAGCTTTACGAGGTCGGTGCCGGCTATGTAGAGTTTGTAAAGGTCGTGGTTGGCGCCATTTATTTTTTCCTTTGGGGTAGTGTAGACCCTTGCAAAGACACCGAGAGACGCAAGGAGGTAAAGCATGTCGCGGATCAGCCCCTTTGAAACGCTAGCGTAGCCAATACTGAGATGTCTCTTACCCCGGATAACATACCCGTCCCCGTTAAACAGCCCGCTGAGGAGAGCAACCTTAACCGCGTGGGGAAAGTCCAGGAAGTTTCTTGGTAACCTCTTGTTCTCTGCCTTCTCGGGGATTCCAAGGGCGTACTTAAAGACGAGCCTCATAAGCCTGCTTCCAACGACTATCTGCTTGGCCTTCCCTTCGGCCTGAAGAACGCTGTGCGGGAGCCCAAGTTCCTCAATGATCTTGAGGATTTCCCTCTCAACGTCTTCATGCCCAACTGTTATGCGGAGGTCCTTGCTGGTGTAGTGCCCATCGGAGACGAAGTATCCGATCAGTTTGGCGAGTTGAGGAGTTATCCTGAGCTTTGAGGGTACCTCGTGGTCGGTAGCGTCCCTTCCGAGGCGGAATTCGCCGGAAACGTTGAGCTCGTAGAACGCACTCAGCGGCATGGAATCCATGCTCTTCCAATGGTAAACAACATCTCCATACTTCTCCATGAGAGGCTTTAGGTCGAGGTCTTTGATTCCCCTGACGTAAATCTTCTCTTTTTCCCCATCCGGGAGCGTTTTGAATGCCTTCAGCAGGTCTATTTCTACGTTGCCTCCTTCGTGGTTAAAGTTCCAGAGAAGAACCAGTTCATCACCCTCTTTCAGTTCGTCTGCCCTCCTCTTTACGAGCTCTTCATTCTCATAGACAAAGAACTTATGCTCTGGAGTAGTTCTTATCACTCTGCCCGTCCTCGTTTTGACTGTTATAATGTTCCCTTTGTGTTCCCTCTTTAAGAATTTAGTCACCTTCGTCCACTTGGCCATTCCATCGTTGAAGGTGAGGACGTAAAGGTTCTCTGGGATAGAGTACTCTCCTCTAAAGCCATCAATCTCCACTCTATGCTCAAAAGAGAAGTCTCTGGCAACTTCTTCGAACTTTTTGAGTCTGACCTCGCTTCCAAACCTGAAGAGTGCCTCCTCGTCCCCCGGGAAGCAATACCAGCAGCTTAAATTACAGCGGTTAGTTAGAACTATGTTCAAAAGATTAGTGTGAGAGCGGTGTCTCGGGCAGAGGCCGCAATCAAAAGGACAGTTTACACCCGTATTTTCAACGTTATAACTCTTTATTTTAAAGTCGAACCTCCACTCTTCAAAGCGTTTATACATTTTGGCATCTTCGTAATAAACATCGGTAATCATGCCTTCGCGACATTTCTTTGTTATCCAAACCTTTCCATCCTTCTCCCAGACAACTGCAGGAACTACGTCACGTGTCTCTGGGCAAAGAGACCATGTCCTATGGGGGAGAGGCCCTCCATAGTTTCTACTGGCGTTGCTGAGGAGCTCGTGAAATTCTTCCTCAGTTATCTCAGGGTATTCAACAATATCACGAAGGTGTTGGGTTAATTCTTCAAATTCTTTCTCTCCGCTTGGAGTTCCTTCAGGTACCTCTTCCATACTTCTCACCTCTAAAAGTTTTTACAAATATTAAATATAAAAACTTTTGCTTAAATATGAAAATTTAACTTCAGAGGTGTATCAAGATATTTTATCTCAGTCTCATTTGTATCTAATCGTTAAGGTATTTATATTTACTTCCTCATATGTGTGGCCTATTGAAAAGTGTTAAAAATAGAGTCGTACCACATAAACTGGTGGTGAAAATGCCTGCAAGGGAAATGAGAATGGAAATGTTTCTTAAAGCTTTAATGCGTGGAGATTATACTAAGGCCAAATCTCACATTAATAAGCTTGAGAAGATAGTTGGCGATGATGAATGGGGAAGAGGGTATAGTCGAGCTATAAATGGCTTTTTTTCAGCTTTAAAAGACAACGATACAGACTCCTTGATAGTTCAGCTTATAAAAGGCCCAAATAATGAAAATGCTCAACAACTCCTTGAACGTTTTGAGAATATACTTCAGCATGGATTTAGGGATGATTATGAGAAGGGATACTATACTGCATGGAAGGAGCTTTTAACGGCTTATCTCTCTCAAGAAAGGTTGGGTGTTAAAAGTGACAGGAAAAAGTGAGTCAATGAAGAGGCTTGAAGAGAAGATAATAAAATGCAGGAAGTGTCCTTTAGGAGAACTTAGAACAAATGCCGTTCCGGGGTCTGGGAGCTATGAGTCTAAGGTAATGTTTGTTGGGGAAGGCCCAGGATATTGGGAAGATCAGAAAGGTCTTCCATTTGTAGGCCGTGCTGGAAAAGTTCTAGATGAACTTCTGGGAAGTATTGGGTTGACGAGGGATAAGGTATATATCACAAATATTGTAAAGTGTCGTCCCCCGAACAATAGGGATCCTACCGAAGAAGAAATCAAGGCATGTTCACCATATTTAGACATGCAGATTGACCTAATCAGCCCCAAGATCATAGTCCCTCTAGGAAGGCATTCAATGGCCTACATTCTCAGAAAATTTGGGTTTGATCCGGAACCCATAAGCAAAATTCATGGAAAAACATTTAAAGCAAGAACACTTTTTGGCAAAATTGTCATAATGCCAATATACCATCCAGCGGTTGCTCTTTATAGGCCTCAACTTAAAGAAGAACTACAGCAGGACTTTAAAAAGCTTAAAGAGTTTTTACAGGAATTAGACTAATTTTACAATGAATTTCGAACTCTTTTTTGTTGTTCTTATATCTATCCTAATAAACTTTGGATTATCTTTTAAAATTAGTAAAAAAATCTCAGGAAAACGTTTTTATGTAATGAGGACGGTACTGTATACTATTAGGCACAACATACCATATATCCACAGTGTAGCACATAGATTTGCAACAATCCGCACATAAAAATTTCGGTATTTAGGCATATTTTGGCAAAAAAATTCTAGTAATTGTAATAAATACAAGAAAATTTCAGAAAAACTTATAAGGTGCTCTAAAAAGTTAGAGTCGCAAATGTATATGGTGGAGGTGTTTAGGGAATGTCGGATTTCGGGATCTTATCGTTGTTGCCTCCTTTGGTAGCTATCGGATTAGCTATATTAACAAAAAGAGTATTAATAGCTTTGTTTGCTGGTGTATGGATAGGTGGATTGATGGTGGCAGGGTGGAATCCCATAACTGGAACGACCCAGTCTCTTGAGTGGATAGTAGGCAGCGTCACCGACGATTGGAACGCGAGGATACTCATCTTTGACTTCCTTATTGGCGCGGGTGTGGGCTTGATATACAAGTCCGGTGGAGTTCATGCCTTGGCTAGGGCACTCTCAAAGAGGGTGAAGACAAGCCGGGGCGCCTCGGTTCTGGGATGGTTCATGGGTGTTTTGGTGTTCTTCGATGACTACACCAACACCATCATAGTCGGAAACACCATGAGGCCAATCACAGATAGGGCGAGGGTTTCAAGGGAGATGCTGGCCTACATAGACGACTCAACGGCGGCCCCAGTAGCTGGCCTCGCTCTCATTTCAACGTGGATAGGTTATGAGTTAGCGATGATAGGCAAGGGATTTGATGGGTTTGGCATATCCTATAACTCCTATGATGCGTGGCTTTCGAGCGTTCCCTTTAGGTTCTACTCACTACTCGCGATAATCCTCGTCTTCATCGTGGCATATACCCACCGCCACTACGGCTCGATGCTCAAGGCAGAGTACCGCGCCAGAACCGAAGGCAAGGTTCTCCGTGACGGTGCGAAACCGCTCATGACCACTGAGGTTGATCTCGGCAGCCCTAAAGAAGGAGGGAACCCTTGGGACTTCGTGATACCGATTCTCGTCTTGGTCTTTGTGTCGATAATGGGGCTGTGGTACACGGGTGCAGCGAACCTTGAGGCTTACAGCCAAGATCTCGGTTGGTGGACGGAGCTTGAAAACCCCTTTGGCGTCAACTTCCTTAACTACAGCTTCATTGAGTCTTTCCGCGAGGCGGACGCGGCAACCGCTTTGCTCTGGGGATCGTTTACCATGGTTCTCGTTGCCAGCATAATGCTGCTGGGCAGGAAGAAAATGGACATTGAGGAGTGGGAGGACACCGTCGTCAGGGGAATGAAACAGATGCTCTTCGCCAATACAATCCTCGTCCTCGCCTGGAGCCTCGGCAACGCCGCGGATACTGTTGGAACCGGCACTTACATTATCGACTTGGCCACCAGCTCAGGGGCTAACCTTGGTTCTTGGATGCCACTTATAATGTTCCTTGCGGCCATGTTTGTGGCGTTTACCACTGGAACCAGCTGGGGAACCTTTGCCATAATGGTTCCGCTCGGCGTCCAACTCGGCCTCGCCTTCACCAACGGCCAGGTCAACGAGATAGTCTTTGCCACTATCGGAGCGACCTTCACGGGATCAATATTTGGCGACCACTGCTCCCCAATAAGCGACACAACGATTATGAGCTCGATGTTCAGCGGTTCGGACCACATAGACCACGTTACCACGCAGATACCCTACGCCATAAGCGTTGCCTCCATCGGAGCGGTGCTCTACGTTCTTTTCGCCCTTGGAGTCAGGAGCTGGGTGATACTCCTCCCGCTGGGAATCTTGTTGCTAGTCATTGCATGGTACGTCCTAAGCGAATGGTATGGCAAGAAATATGGCATTCCGCATGGAAAAGTGCCGGTGTATGTTATCGAAGAGTGACCTTCTTTTCTCTTTTTTAATTATAGAGACTTGTAGAACGGCAGATTTAGGCAAGTTACACCACCATCTCCCTTCCAGAACTCTGAAACGTTAACTAACACTGGTTTGAAGCCTTCTCTTCTCAATTTTTCTTCAGTTTTTGGATACCCCGCAGGAAGCAATACCTTCCTCTCCCCTAAGTATAACATGTTGTTTGCATAAAGTTCATCCTCGGGGATTGTTATGAACTTGAATCCCTTGAAATACTCAATGTCAACTACATGCGGGGAGATG
>QMUE01000015.1 GCA_003663535.1 Thermococci archaeon | reverse complement strand
TTATGATCAACATTTCCAAGATTATCATCGATATATTGCATAGGCATGCTCTGAACAGAGGATACTTGTTGGACATTGTAGCTGAGATTGTCTTCATCCAGATATTTCCTAAGGAATATCCAGTCGTAATATACCCAATTACTCCATATGTTATCCAATACAAGGTATATTCTGTATAAGGGGTCCTCTACAAAACGACGATCATCATAATTCCACCTACCGTTTGTAAGATCGTAGAAGTAAACATCATCTCCATCAGGAAATACTTGAACCTCATACGTGTGGAATTTATTATCCCCACGTTCTTGAGGAATTATCTCTGGTCCTCTCTCTCGCCATGTCCACATCCACCAGGCCCTATGAATCGCCAAATAGTCTCCACTAGGTGGAACATCGTCAGTAAATAGCAAAGTATTATATGACCCATCTCTTACATTAAAGTCTTCAACTCCAATCCCTGCATCCCAATCTCCATAGTAACTGTAGGGTCTCATCCTAAATCTAATTGTATAGTCCCCATAGAGATTTATATCCACATTGTTTCTCAATGCAAGGAGGCGATTGCCATTTTTTATTATCAAGGTTCCATTAGTTTGAGCAATATTGGCCCTTGTACTTCCTACCAACTCCCATGTATCTTGCCAAGTGCTATCCTCAAAATCGTCAAAAAACTCAAATACGGCCGTCCCATTTCCTCTTGTCAGAGTTCCAGTGTTGTACTCAATGTAAAAAGTAGCATGATAATAGTAGGTATTTCCTTGCCGGCGATCATAGATAAAACTACTCTTTACCCATATTAGTGCCGTTCTCTCTGTGGTATTCCAATACTCAATCCAAAATGGCACCTCATTCTCCTGATTATCATAGACCTTAATTTCTGCTGTATTATCTTGCGCGTTAATATAATCGGGGAAGTCCGTTCCTTCAAGCTTAATTGGAATTTGAATATTGGTATAGTCTGATAGTTGTGGTCCCTCATATGTTACATTAACCAATAATCTCTCTCCTCCCGGGATACCAAATACAACTGATATTCCTGCATCAAAATCGGCAGTACCGGATGAACCCTTCATTTTGTATCTCACAAATATTGGGTAGTTAAAAGACATTTTCGATTCTAAGACACTTGCTTTTTCGCCAGCCGATACAATTAGAGTTCCGTTTCCATCTACAGTAGCACTCCCCAATATGTCCCACTTGGTAGTATCTATTGACGTGCCCTCAAAATCATCATAGAGGTCAAACAGCATCTCTTTGTTATATCCATCGATGGCATAAGCAGGATCTGCGGTATAATATATGAAATACTGGTTTGTAGTCCCCGTTTTTATCCAGATCAATATCTCGTCGTTCCCCCACTTTTCTATCCAGAACGGGATTGGATTACATCCAACATCATACACTCTAATTGAAGCCAGAGTTCCATTATGATACGCACCACTCAATACAGAAGCAGGAATCTCAAGTAAGGTTAAAGCATTAGACTGAAAGTCTAAACTGGAGATATTCATTTCAACCCTATACTCATATGCAGAGGCATCTGGGCACCAGGCTCCACTTATATTTCCAAAGACCATTACGGCTATATCCTCATCCTCGAATATGTCCAATGGAGAAACCTCGATATTATTAATGGTGGTGTTGAATATTATAGGCTTATTCACCGATATACCGGGCTCGTTCTTTACAATATACCCTAGAGCATCTTTTTCAGTATAGTAGTCTCCCACATAGATTTTATTTGAGGTAAGATTTTCAAGAGAGACTGAAACTTGTCCTGAGAACTTCTCTATATCTGAAGAACCAAACCCCTCTACCATCTTAATAGGCTTCGTTAAACTTGGATACATGAACTTACATGAACTAACTATTCTAGAATATCTGCCATAAGTCAAATACGAGAATAAAGGATCTTCCATTCCTTCTATAGAAATCACAGCGTATGTGCTGCCATCTTGAGGGAGAGATGAATTGTAAACTACTTTACCTGAGATATCCTGAATCAATATGTTTGGTATAGATGCATTTACAACAATATGAAATGAATCCAAAGGTGCCACTGTTATTTGGATATTATTTAAAATTTCATCAACAGAGGGACTTAAAACATAGCCCTGCCTACTCAACTCCTCTCTCAAATTAATAATCCAATCTCGCAGAGTATTATTTCTCATAAAAAGGTTTACTCTACTATACTCACTAAGTTGTGGATATGTTCCTCTTAAAATCAACTCTTGTATAGCTTTACTCGCGTTATCTATTGGCGTGTGCTCATTGGTCACAAAATCAACCATTAATGAGAGTGCACGCTTCGTTGATAACTCTAAAGCATTTTTAAAGTCTTCCTCTAAGTAGGAAGTCACTCTAAACGTTCTCTCTACTTGGACTCTCTCACTTTGAGATTGTACAATCCAAGAGGTGACGTCCTCATATGTTGCCAGAAGTAAGAGCATAGGAATAAGAAGAACCAAAACTAGTGAATTAAGTATAAATCCTCTCCTTTTCATTAGCCCTCCCTCCAAACCCGCAAGGTTATCATTATTGGCTTGATAGACCTAGGGATACCTTTCAACGATGCGAAACTTATCTTTGTATCCTTAAGCTCAATTAATATTGGTTTTTCCCATCCATCTCCTCCCAGTTTCTGAAATAGTCTTATAATAGCATCATCAACAGCATAGTCTTGAGGATTAAGCTGATCAACTGTACGGTTCATGTATTGGCCATTTTCAATAGCCTTTGTATCTCCAACAAATATACTTCCAAGGCTTCCACTACCATATTTATACGTGAGATTGTATGCTTGGACTTCAGGGTATCCTTGGAGTAAATATGGCTTTATATCTCCATAAGGAGCATAGGCATCCAACAAATATGTAAATTCTCCTGTAGTGAAATCTCCGGAGATTACATAAGCATCTCCTGTTTCCACTTTGATATAATTCTCTCTTGGAGCAAGAGCCCTAACCACAGGCTCGCCAGTATTATTTCTCATCATATTTACAATTCCCCATCTCGTAAACGCCGGATCTGCAAATGGCTTATTTGGGGTACACTCAAGATTTCCGCTACTGTGACAGTACAATACAGTCCAGTTGTTCACGCCTGGAGATATAGAGATTTTTTGATCCTTGTCCGGATCTTCAACATGATGCAAACGGACTATGTGAAGTTTTGTCCAAATAGGAGTAACATTCAAAGGCAAAGTGTATTTCCAGGTGAGCATTGTATAAAATGGCACGGAATAATCAGTTGTCGTGTAGTTACTAAGTATAATAACATCGTCTTTTGTTATCTCCTCTGTTATGTCGATAGAATAGAGTGTCTTTGCAGTTTCTGGAGTATATACGGCCCTAATATAAGAGTTCTCATAATTAAGATTTAGTGTATAACTGTAGGTTTTATCACTTCCCCCAGAGTCTTCTCGATAATCCATTCCAAAAGTTACCGCAAACCACAGGTATGTTTTTGATAAATTGCCAATATACATGCCTTCATTTTGAAGTGCGGTAAGAATAGTCTGATTGTCCCAGACATAAGTATCATTTCCAATGTACGTTCTATTTCCTACTGAAATCCGTCTATCAAGATAAGTTAAGTAAAGTTTAGGATAGTTAGGCTCACTAACTTTTGAAGCATTTATAATCTGAACTTGAACGTATAGAGAGCTTAAGTTTCCTCCTATAAAAATAGCATTCTCCACTTGGAATGGATGCTCTGTTTCAATTTCATCAAAATGAAATGTTTGCGGATAATTGAAAGTGCTTAACTGGGATGTTTGGTAAGTTAGGGTTATAAAAACGTTAGGATGAACTCCCCCTGTGTAGGAAGAGCCCCCTGGATTATAAACCCACACCTCAAAGGTGTGTCTTCTTAAATCGTTGTGCCTCTTTAGAATCTCCAACATGTTACATGTCTGTGGATCACTGGGGTTTGAATCCTCAAGAACTTCCCATATGCTGTATTCTACAAAGGTATCATCTCTAAACTGGCCACACTTAACTGGCTCTCCATCTATAAACAGACGCATATATGAGGAGGGAGAAAACCATCTGGGCTGAGCGAACCACTTTATCTTAGTTATATTGGCATCATATGGCAGTTCATTCTCTTCTTCATTCGGTATTATGTATCTTATTATCGTATAGTCCTGACTGCTTGGAGCATGCGCAAATGCTGAGCTTCCAAAGTAAGTGTAAGTTGTTTCTTTGGCTCGCAACTTTGTCAAATATGCCCTCGCCACATATCCCCTCGGGGTTTGATTGAATGCATAGCCGCTCAACGTTAGCGTAGCGGGAGAGACCTCATAGGCTTTGGGGTAACTGGCGCCAACCTTTCTTAGATATGGGCTAGTATAGTTGTTTATAAGGAGTTCGTAGTAATATCCTTCAAGAGTTTTGTTCAGCAAATAGCCCAAAATTAACTCCGCTTTGTGGGTGAGGTTTTTCTCCGGGAAGAGCTCTCTAGTTGCCCAGTAAGTTGCAACTATATCAAGGGGGGGCATGTTTTCATCTACCAGGTTCAAATTAAGCGTCCCCTCGCTTTTCCACTGTTCGATTATGTTTTGGGGAACTATCTCCTTCAATGGGACAGTTCTCAGGATAGTAAGGACATCTTCGGCTTTATATTTGCTCCCTTCTCTTAAGGAAGTGCTGTAAACGTTCGTGTTATCTATAATAGCCACTACACTGCTAACAAATACCATGACCAAGATCAATGACAGCAATGCGTCAAGTGTAAAAATAAACCCTTTCCTCCTCATCTGTCATCCCACACCCAAAGTTTTATCCTTGTTTGTTCAAAAAGAGGACCCAACAAAAGGTCTAAATCCCCTTTATCCCTGAGAATGAGATCTGAAAAGTTGTTCTCATATATCCACAGCTCAACGATCTTTGACATATGCTCTGGTGGCAATTCTTCAAATAAATCGCCCCAAAGTATCTTCACACTGGTGGTATTTCCAGTGTAAAACTTTGTTATGTTCTGACCATTTTCCCTCCAGAATAATACTGCTTTGAGAGAAGATGTTTGAGCGGTTTTCTCTATATAAAGGCCTCTAACTTGCACATCATCTACAATTACAAATGTTGCATTTCCAGTGCCCGAAACTTGGAACTCTAAATAAAAGTGAGCTGGAATATTTTCAATAAGTCTTCCAGAGACCAACACTCGCTTAGTAGTTCCAACTTTGATAGTTTTATTGTAAATCTTCTTTTTAACTACGAAGTCCCTTCTTTCATATTGTATCCACGGTGACCGAACCTTTGATGCATTCATCACATTCTCATCCGTATATACCGATCTATTGATTACGGCAAATTTGTATGTGGGTTTTGTAAGATTCAAAAAGTGGGTAGCACGGGAAGTCAAGTTCCAATTTCCATAGTCTATGTAGTCTACTGAGACTTTCACATTTCCTTGACCAGTCACTTTAAAGGAGTAAGGATAAGAACAACTCCCTCCACCATAGTTTATTTGAAATCCCTTAGACTGGGTTACAAGCACGTTTATTGTGACTATTGAACCTGCAGGTATCAAATAAGGACCTATCACTTCACCTCTTATTCCAGTTATTGTTATATCCTCTGAAACTTTAAATTCAAGCACATCATTATTTTCTAAATCCACTAGATTGCCACTTTTTAGAGAAGTACATATCTGCTCATTTCTATATATTGAGCCATTATTTTTTGTTATCTCTATCCATTCAACTTGAAATACTCCATTAGGAGAACTTCCATTTATATCTAGATTCACACCCGGATTAGACTCAAATACTATGTTTGTCTCTCCACGTGGGAATCGTCCACTAGCATTGACGTCTCTTTTTGTTATATAAACCTCAATTTCAAAATCGTGACCCCTACTTAGATTTAAAAGATAACTGTTTTGTATAAATGCACCATTTATAGAAGTGTTTAAAGCCTCTAATTTTTCATAATCTAAAGCAAATTGATAATCAACATCCCTCAATCCCACAATCCTAACATTACCCACATTACTCTCCCAGTCCTCTGGATAACCGGGATTTTTGGTTAAAACATCAAGCATATTGTTGGCAATGTTTGCCCTATCGTACCAGTCCAGAAGGTTAGTTATCTCAGCCTTAATCATGTCATTGGTATTCATAACTACCCCCACAACCATGACAACAATGACCAGTGAAAGCAAGGCATCTATTGAAAGCAGTTGCCCTCTCCTCTTCATCCTCTCACCACATCAATTTCTATGTTTACTCTCTTTCCACCATACTTCAAACCCTCGGTATCGTTTGTAAAGTGATAGTTCTCCACAAGATCTTTTTCAAGAAACTCCGTGAGACTTGAGACAATGCTATTATTAAGGTTCTGGATAGATAAATATGGAGTCGAAATCAGTATTGTTATGTTAACTTGGGTTGGATTCTCCTCTGAGGTGAGATTTTTAATAGATAAGTGTGGGTTTTCCGTAATCTGTGACAATAATGGATTCAACGTGCTTTTATAAGGCTCATCGTCAGTCATGACCCCGGTATTCAAATAATCAACTGCCTTTGAAAGGGAACTTCTCACATAGCTCACTATCATTATATTTGTGTTATTATCAGTGTAAGAGGGGAGCACTAACATTAACCCAATAAATATTACAGACAGTATGAATATCATCTCAATGGCCGTTTGTGCTGTTCGTGATGTTCGCATAGAGCATATCACCTATTTTCACGGTTTTTATCCAAAAACTCCCCCCACTGGTAACACTTATCGATGCATTTGCTATGGGAACCGTGGAGTTCTTCACTATCCAGTATCTCTTTCCATCCACCGTAGCATTTACGATTATTTTGTTTGTTGTTCCATCAAACGTGACGTTAAAAACAGCTCCCGAGATCACTGGAGCTTCCTCTTTGAGGCTGTATCCTTCCCCCACAGCATAAACCTTGGCAGTATGGTCAACTATTTCAGCTGAAAAAACTCTTACCTTTGCCATTACATCAAAGCTCTCTGCATGGGCCATCTCATTATTAGCTAGATAAATCAAGTTTAACATCGTGAGAGTAACAAGTACGAAGGCAAAAAGCAGGTCCAAGCTCAACTGTCCCCTCATACTAACCACCGACGTTAAGGTTTATCCTAAGCTCTTGGGCAGTAGAGTTGAAAATCCAGCTCTCATTTCTATCTGGATTCCACTCCACAACAATCGTTAATGTCGAGGGTAAATCTGCAGCGTTCACAACTATTCCCGCATAACTATCTATAACGACGTTATTCGGATAGTAAATTGAGGTGTCGTTTGACAAATCTCTTGCATAGAGGGACCTACTCCAGAAATAGTTCTTCTTTTTTGTCTCTGTCTCGTTTACGTTTATGGTCTGATTGGCATTATCCAAAATAGCAACATAAGTGCCATTTTTATATCCTATCAAGATCTGAGGTGTTCCATCCATATCAAACGCCCTTGTAAGGAAATAGTTGTCGTTTAAGTACCTGAAAGTAAAGTATTCAGTTGTCTTTGCACCTGGCCCTTGAGCATAAACCTGAGATATTGCATTGGAAACCGTGTTTGCAAATAACTTTGCCTCTTCACTAACCTGAATTCTCAACATATCTGAAGAGTGCTCGCTGGAGAAGGTAACATTTCTAATTGAGAAAGTTAGGAGTACCATAAATAACACAAATATGAATATGAATTCCAGCGATATCTGTCCTTTTTTCATTCTTCTCACCATACTAAATAATAACACGCCAGCAAATTATTTAACGCTTTCCATCACCCTAATCTTTTTTTACCATTGCAAAAACATTGGTGCCAATTTTTTTCGTTAAAACTCCGAAATAATCATGATTAAATATTTTGAATTTGTACCTTTCGGGGTCAAGTTCATATTTCTTTAGGAGTTCTTTAAGTTCCTCAATAAAAAGCTGGGTAAGTTGATAGTAACCAATATCGAGGGCATTCTTTTTGTAGTCAAATAGGAATATAACCATCGGGACAACACTCAAGGGTATCAGGACCCAGAATTCTCTATAAATAACTGTAGCCACCACTCCACCAGCTATAAAGAGGCCCAAAAGAATTAATCCAAGCTTAAACAGATTTTTAACCTTTTTCATATTCTTTACCTTGTTTTCCCATATCGTGAGAAGAGAAGGGTTGTAAAAGTCAAAGGCAGTGTGTCTCTTTCCTTTGGCCACCCTCTGTCTCATGAGTTCATCCCAGTCGTCCTCGTAATGAATAATTTCACCCCTAATCTTTGCCCTTTCGGCGTCTATTGAAGAAATTATCCTAATCATATCCTCCGCACTTTCATGGGCTATGTGGGAATAAACTTCCTTCTCTTTTAGATCCAGTGCTACATCAATCGAGTCTTTCATTAACCTCACCCGGGTAAATGTCATCAAAGTCGGGTAGGCCGGTTAACAGCTCGTTTTTCTTTGTCACAGCCTCTTCTTTTGCTTTTATAAAAGATTGAGCATATTTTTTGGCAACTACAACTATATCCTCAATGCTCTTGCTCTCATAGATCCCAGTCAAGAGTGTAACCACTTCTATCTCCTTTTCCCTTGGATCCGGATAAAAGCCCCGGAAAATTTGCTTTCCTTTAATTTTCTTGGTCAAATAGCTGAGGGCCTCAAATATATCCCTAGCTTTCAAAAGTTCTGGTGGCCCGTGAATTGCTACCAAACCATAAAGTGCAGATTCTATGTTAGCCTCAAGATAGAGACCTTCATTCTCAAAAGATTTTAAGATAAGTCTGGATAAGTTTCTAACTTTGCTGGCCTCTGCCTTTGCATAGCCCACTGTCGCAAAGCTTCCAAAAGCATTCAATACAAACTTCAGGTCACTAGAATCAAGGGTCTGCTCACCTGGAATATCAATCAACGCCAATAAAGACGCTATGCGTTCAACTATTGTGCGATTTATTTTTTCATAGGCCCGTGTTATGTCTTCCCCACTTTCTTTGAGCTTATTATTGTCTATGGCTATTATAGAATCGGCCACTTTTGAGAGTTTGTCTATAGTTATTGCAGCGTTTATTGTGGGCCTTATTCCCTCCTCTTTCAAGGGAAGAGCGCCAACTGCAACCACAAGTGAATCAGGATATTCATCTTTGAGAGCTTCAGCTAAAATAGGTGCCCCCCCAGAACCAGTGCCCCCGCCAAAACCAAAAGTGAGGAAAAAGATGTCAACGTCACTATAACCAACCATAGCGTTTATTTTTTTCATCACCATTGAGAGGTCTCTTTTCATTGCCTCTCTTCCAAGTATTGGGTTTGCATTTACTCCTTTTCCGCCTGTTAAACTTTCTCCTATCAGTATTCGCCTTTCCTTCGGTATATGCTTCAAGTAGTCAAGGTCACTCTTTGAAGTGTTTATTGCCAATGCCTCAAAGTCCACTAAGGCGAACAAGTCTGCTATCTTTGTCCCACACTGACCCACTCCAATGATTAAAGCCCTCAAAGTAATTTCACCCCACAAATTCTCCTACTAGTTCTGGCATTATCCACGGAACATCTGAATATTTGTACCAACTTATGACTACTGGTGATCTAAAATACTTAAACATCCCAGAGCTAAAGATTTCTCTAACGGCCTTGGAGTTTTTATGATAGAGAACAAACATTATGTAATTATGTTCGTATTTTCCCGCTATTATAATGGTTGTATAGTCCTGAAGTTTGTAAGGACGGCCATTAACAAGCACCACGTCATTCTTCACCTCTATTGAGACAGCGGGATTGTATTTGCTGATGTTAAAATCATCTAAATCCCCCACAACCACGTAGTTTGACTCCTCAAAGTCTTCAAACTCTGAGAGTGAGTATGTCTTGTTAAAGTGATTTTCTAGTGCAGTTTGGACGAATCTGGCTGTATAGTACTTGCCCGGTGTATATACAACCTGAAATCCCTCATTATATAAAACCTTGTTTATCCACCAGAGGTCTATCTTGTCTGGGGATGGGTACAAAGCTCTTAATACTAAGGCAGCCTCCAACAGATTTTGTTTGTCCTTAATTTCCTCTCTATGATCTAATATCCATTCGACAAAATCCTCGCGGTAGTTGTAACCAAACTTGCTCAACAAATTAACCGCCCTAGCTGTCAAATCTGTCCTTGGTTCCCCTGTATATACCAGAACATTGTAGAAGTAAATAGTTTTTACATTTGGCCATCCTATATCAGTTTTCTGGTTTATAAGCCAATTAATATGTGGTTGAAGTTCTTCTTTAGTAGAAATTCTTGACAATGCTTCTAGAACTTCAAGCGTTGTCTCAACTTCTGGAGTAGTCATGTAGGAGTAGTACCTAGATTGTACATAGGCCCCCCAACCTCCATCTGATATTGAAAGAAGCCATTTTTTAGCTTTCTGAATATCGGGATCCTCTTGTGAAACACCCAACGCTAACAGTGCTTTTATTGCTAATGCTGTCTCTTTAGGCTGAGGGCCCAAAATGTTGCCCCAGAGTTCGTCTTGCAATTTTAAACTTTTTATAAGCTCAATATTCTCATGCTTTTCTTCTTCACTAAGCATGTTGAACTTCGCAAGAATAAGCAGGTTATATACATATCTTGGCAAGAGTCTTCTTTCCTTTAAAACAGCCTCTTGGTTAGCTGGAAGTCTGCTCTTTGCCCAGTCTAAAGCTTCATCAATTCCTCCGCCCGAAAAGCATAGGTTAATATTTGCAAGCACGTAATACGTGGCAATCTCATTTGATGGGTATTTCGGCAGATAACTCCATCCACCATCCGGGTTTTGAGAGGACTTTATTATTAAACAAACTTCTCTTGAGAAACCAAGTAACACTGGGGAGATCCCAAGTTCAGCAAACCCAATGTCCAAAGTTGCCAATGCAGAGGTTTGAAGTGCTTCTCTTTCCACTAACGCCTCAGGCTCATTCGCCCAGTACAAGAAGCCATTTTCATATCTTTCATTTAGATTTTCAATAGTACCGACCATTTTCGCTGTTTCAAATGTTACTCCTTCATAATTTAGGAGTGCATAAGTGAGCAAGGCTTTTTCTTTTATAGTACTATTTTCAGCCTTAACCAGTCCCCATGCTTTCTCTATCAAAGAGTCCTCAACCGAATACCCCACACTGTTGTAGGCGAGGATCTTTAATGCCACAACCTCTTCTTCTCTCAACCCTGGTTTTGTAACATTTTCTAGATATTTAATGGCATCTTTTATCATTTCATCCTCAATGGAATACCCATTCTCACCCAATGCCCATAAAGCCATGACGGTTGGATAGAACTCAGGGAGGGTATTGGGTATATACCCCCATCCGTTAAGAGTGTAAGACCCGGAGATAAAATCCAATCCATTCTCAAGAGCTTTGGAAATTTTACGATAGATATCCTCATTTGGATAATAAAGATCAATTACTCTTTTTAAAGCTATTACTGCGTATGAAGTGTCCACAACATTGCTTATACTCCCCTCATAATATCCCCATCCTCCATCAGAATTCTGTCTTTCCAGCAACTCCTCTACAAATAATGTAATGTTTTCTTTAGTAAGGTTTTCAGCGATGGAGTAACTTGAACCCAAAGCCATTAAAGACAAGCTTATTTCCTGTGTACTATCCATGTAATCCTTGCCCTCGATTAGAAATCTAGTGGAATCATCTAAAATAGGAACTGCGCTGACATAAGGGATAATCATTAACAGAATTAAGATTAGTGAAAATATTCTCTTCATCCTCCGCACCTCTAAACTAGGTTTTATACTAATTTACCTAATTAAATGTTATGCAGTCAAAACAAATAAAGATTGCGGAAAAAGAGCTAATGTTTTATAACTCTATCCGCCTTTCTTATGTCATCTCTCATCATCAAAACAACCCTGCTGGGCGGGTATTCATCCTCTATGTGATATCCCGGGAGATTTTCCACCAGCTCCTCTGCAAAGGCCTTTATATCCTCATGACTTGGCATGTTATTTATGGTCAATCTATTTCTTGAGAACCCCACAAACATGTAAGCCTTTGCCTCAACAAACATCGGCTTGGCCTTCATTATAAGCTTTGCATAGCCTTCCGGATTGTGCATGTTTTCTCCCTTGACTAGTGTAAGTCTTATGACGGTCCTGGTGGGCAAATCTCTCATGAGTTCAAGTGTTTTGTTTATCCTATCCCATCCATCCGGAATCATAGGTACGTTTACTCTTTGATATGTCTCCTCATCAGGGGCCGTTAGAGAGATATAAAGCTGCCTCGGCAGTTTGTTTTCTTTCATCATCTTTTCCAGAACTTCCGGCTCCGTACCATTGCTCACTATGAACGTTGTGAATCCTCTCTTGTGAAACTCTTCAACCAGTTCTCCTATCATGGGATAAAGCATGGGTTCACCGGAGAGACTTATGGCAGCATGCTTTGGTTCCATGGCCTCTTCAAGTTTTTTAACATTTATCTGATCTTTTACTCCCCAATAACCACTCAAAAGTTTCCTTTGGGCCTTTACACTCTCCTCCACAATAAAAGCTGGGTCATCAAATGGCCTTGGTAGTTCTACCCCCAAGAACCCTTCCATTGGGCGCCAGCAGAAAATGCAGTTGTGGGTACACCAAGCTGTAACTGGAGTCATCTGAAGACACCTATGTGACTCAATACCATAGAACTTCTGCTTGTAGCAAACACGATTATTCTTTATACTCTCCTTTAACCAGTGGCACAGTTTAACTGAGCTGTGATGGCCAACAAGAGCGTAATGCTGCTTTTTAAACAAATTTGTAATCTC
>QMUE01000014.1 GCA_003663535.1 Thermococci archaeon | reverse complement strand
TTTGGAAACGTTCCAGAAGAAATTAAGGATGAGGTAAAGGTTGAAGGCTAAACTTTTTATCTCTCTTTTCAGAGGTGAATATATGAGGCATGACTATGTAACGGGGTTCTTTGCTTTAATCGGCACTTTCATGATTATGTATATTCTCTTGCCCTTAGTTGTTATTGTAGGTAAGCAGCTTTTTGACTGGGAAATGTTGATGAGAACCTTACACGATGAACTTGTTTTAATTGCTCTTAGAAACTCCCTTCTAACTTCAACAGCTACAATGTTAATTTCCCTGTTTTTTGGAGTGCC
This sequence comes from Thermococci archaeon, assembly GCA_003663535.1. Lineage (GTDB taxonomy): Archaea > Methanobacteriota_B > Thermococci > Thermococcales > Thermococcaceae > Thermococcus_A. Next base: position 12,432 of record QMUE01000014.1, on the reverse strand, counting down.
TTTGGGTTATATTCTTGCAAGAAAAGATTTTAAGGGTAAAAGCTTTGTTCAGGCTGTTGTTGACGTTCCGATTGTGATTCCCCATTCCGTTGTTGGCATCATGCTCCTTGTAACTTTCTCAAACAGGATTTTGGATAGTTATCTAGGAATAATTATGGCAATGCTTTTTGTTTCTGCATCCTTCACAATTAATGCTGCTAGAGACGGATTTTTAGCAGTGGATGAGAAGCTTGAGCACGTTGCGAGAACTTTAGGAGCTAGTAAGCTCAGAGCATTCTTTACGATTTCTCTTCCTATGGCTATGTCTTCAATTTTAAGCGGTGCTATAATGACATGGGCAAGGGCAATAAGTGAAGTCGGCGCGATTCTTATCATAGCTTATTACCCGAAAACGGCTCAAATTCTGGTTATGGAGTACTTTAACAACTATGGGTTAAGGGCCTCAAGGCCGATTTCGGTCATCATGATAACCATGAGCCTCACGATATTTGTCCTGCTCAGATGGATTGTAGGGAAGAGGATAAGATAGACAAAGCTTTAAGAGAAGTTACGAGAAAATATTGTACTGGGGTGATGACTGTGATCACTTCACTATCAATTGAAAACTTTAGAGGAATTAAGGGCTTGAAACTTGAAAATCTTGGCCAAGTTAATGTGATCGCGGGAAAGAATAATTCTGGTAAGTCTAGTGTTCTTGAAGTACTGGCGCTCTTTTTAGGGGCTACTAATGGGCCACGAGTATTTAGAGAAACCTTCCAAGAGATTTTGGTGTGGCGAGGATGGTATGGGGAACAGACTATTATGGACATATTTTATGAGAATGCGGAAGAGTTTATGATGATGGGAAAGCTGGAAGATGGGAAAAACTTTGAACTTTCCATGAAGAAAAAGAGAAAGCAAATGGGGCAAAGCTATGATACCATTAATGTTGGGTTTAAATCGGTCTCCAAGGAGAATTCCAAGGACATCGCACCTTTTAATGCTGATATCCCTAAAAGGAGTTTTGTGGACTCAGGGGTAATCCAAAGAATGCTAGTAAATGCCAAATTTTCACCAGAGCCAGACTTTGAGTTTTTAACTCCCCTAACCCTTAGGAAATTTGGATATGTGGAAAGCTTGTACTCTTACGCCTACGAACGCAAGGTATCCAAAAAAGCTGTTAAGGTACTTAAATCTGCATATCCAGAAATTGAAGGGTTCAGCCCGCTTTTTAAAGCAAATCGATGGGTACTTCATGTAGAAACAAAATATGGGGTTTATCCATACTACCTAATGGGCGAGGGTTTCAAAAATGCTATGATTATTGCCTTCCTTTCCGCGCTTCTAAAAGATGGTTACCTTCTCATCGACTCAGCAGAGGCTTTCCACCATCCAAAATCTCTGAGAATCATGGCACAGACCCTCATTAGGGGGGCAAAAGAAAACAACGTCCAGGTATTTTTAACGACTCACAGCCTTGAGCTTATTGATATGCTACTAGAATATGGACTTGATGAGAGAATTGATGGAAGGATAGTTCATATGAAACGTGAGGGTGAGAAGCTTAGCGCAAAGATGGAGTCCTTCGAGAGAGCTAAAGACCTCAGGGAAGCTCTCGGATTGGACTTGAGGGGATGAACCATGGAAGGACAGTGGGATGTTAGGTTGTTACTCTTAGAAGGACCAACTGATATCAGCTTTTTTGTTCCTCTCTTCAAGAAGATATATGAATTTCGAGAAGCTCCTAAAGACCTCTATGGCAGGATTCCAATTGGAAAGAGCTTTGAAAATAGTCAAAACTTGCTGTCTAGGCCAATATGCCTAGTAAAGAACAACCAAGCAGTGGTACTATTTTATGTTGGAGGAAAGAAGAAGCTCTCACAGGCCCTCAAGCTAGTTATCAGTTCCCTTGACATATGGGAAGAGAATTTTAGACCTGGGATTATTGGAGTTGCTCGGGATATGGACACGAACCAAGATGTGCTGGAATGGGCGAAAAGTATCCTTAGAGATTTTTTGCCTGTGAGGGAGGGGAACTCTCTTTTAGTAACCACTCAAGGGCGGAGAATCAGGGTTATTCCCTTCGCCGTAGGAAATGTAATGTTCGGACATCCAAACATCGAAGAAAAACGCGAACTAGAACTCCTCCTGACAAAATTAGCAGGAAGTGAGAGTACTCTCACGAAGTTTTCTCGCTCAATAAAAGCGTTAAATGAGGATAAGGGTTCAAAGCTTACTCCAAAGGACGTCATGCACGTTCTTGCAATTGCCAAGAACTTCGGTAGCGACAGGCTTTCCGGCCTTTACAAAAACTTTGTCTGGGAGCTCATTCAGAATCAATACGATATTTTCGTCGACGTTCTTAGGGAAAGCGGTGTTATGGATTTCCTTGAGCAACTAACAAGGTGATGCCATGCTTGAAGTTAAATCTATCTCAAAGAACTGGAAAGAGTTTGAGCTCAGAGAAATAAGTTTTGAGGTCAATGAAGAGGAGTATTTAATAATTTTAGGCCCGAGTGGTGCTGGAAAGACACTTCTACTTGAGCTCATTGCTGGAATTTTTATTCCGGATTCTGGAAGAATTTTCATGAATGGCAATGATATAACGTTTTTGGCGCCTGAAAAGAGAAAATTAGCTTATATTCCCCAGAACTATGCTCTCTTTCCGCACATGAAAGTCTACGATAATATAGCTTACGGATTAAAGCTGAAAAAAATGCCAAAGAATGAAATTGACAAAAAAGTTAAGGAAATTGGAGAAATCCTTGGAATTTCTCATCTCTTGCACAGAAAACCAAGAACATTGAGTGGTGGAGAGGCTCAAAGAGTTGCCATTGCAAGGGCCTTGGTTTTGGAGCCAAAACTTCTTCTTCTTGATGAGCCATTTGCAAATCTGGATATTCAAACTAGATCTAAGCTTATCCAAGAAATGAAACACTGGCATAAGGAGCTAAATTTTACGGCTCTTCACGTGACCCATTCCTTTGAGGAGGCAGTAAGCTTGGGAGATAGAGTGGGGGTTATGCTGAATGGAAAATTAATTCAAACTGGAGAAGTTAGAGAAGTATTTGGAAGGCCGAAAAATGAAGAAGTGGCAAGATTCCTCGGCTTTGAGAATATAATTGAGGGAATTGGAGAGAGGAAAGTTTTGAAGACCAATAGCATTTTAATTGAACTTCCCGTAGAGGTCAAGGGAAAAGTTAGAATTGGTATAAGGCCGGAAGACATCATAATATCCAATGAACCTATAAAAAGTTCCGCAAGAAATGAATTCAAAGCTAAAGTTTTGGCGGTTGAGGATCTGGGATCCTTAGTAAGGCTGACTCTTGATATTGGAGGAATCGAGCTCAGGGCATTTATAACCCGCTCATCCCTTCTTGAGATGGAAATTAAGGAGGAGAAAGAGGTTTATCTAAGCTTTAAAGCAACGGCGGTTCATGTCTTCTAATGGATACAAGCATACTTAGGTGCATTTATTTGTCTTTTAAAGGTCTTTTCTTTACATATAGCAAGTCTTTTATATTCTATGAATTTCTTTCACAATTGGTGGGAACATGAAGAGGTTAACATTGGCTGAAGCAAGTGCAATGCTCATAGGAACTCAAATTGGAGCAGGTGTTTTGGGGTTGCCGTATGCATTGAGGGGGGCAGGATTTCTTGGAGTTTTTGTGGTTATTGCATCGGGGTTGATGACACTTTTAACTGCTCTCTTTGTCCTTGAAGTTGCTTCCAAGAACCCAGGAAAGAGCCTTTCAAAGCTCACCGAGGAACATTTGGGAAAGATGGGTGGAGTTGTGATGTTCTTGAGCATTTCTGCTTTAGCCTATGGGGCCCTTATAGCGTATATAGCTGGAAGTGCTGATATTATATCATCTTTAGCTGGCATTAGGCCCGAGATTGCGGCCATTGCCTTTTGGAGTTTAATGAGCCTGATAGTCTTTATGGGACTTAAAGTTTCTGGAGAGGCAGAACTAACTCTTACAGGGATCCTCCTTTTAGCCCTTGTACTTTCAATAAGCCTTGTTTTAGGTAAGATTGATGAGAAGAATTTAACCAATTTAAACGCTTCTGTAGCTTTGCGTGGTATAGGGGTGGTAATTTTTGCCTATGTCAGTCATATGGTGATTCCTGAGCTTCTCAGGGGATTGGAGAATATAAAAACCACGACAAAAGCAGTCTTCATAGGATACCTTGTCCCAATGGTCTTTTACGCTTTCTTTGTGCTGTCATTTGTAGGGGCCTTTGGTTTGAGCACACCAGAGCTTGCAACAACTGCACTTGAAAGATCGTATGGAAAGCTGGGCAGGATTTTGGGCCTTGTTTTACCTTTAGCGGCTATATGCACGAGTTATATAGGCATAGCCCTTTCGGAGATGGATAATATCAAAGAATTTTTGAGAATAAACAAGCTTTATGCGTGGATATTAACGGTATTCCCACCACTGCTGATATACTTTGTCGGCCTTAAGAGCTTTGTAAACGCTTTATGGCTGGCTGGCACTTTTGGTGGGGTGCTCTATGCGGGGATATTACCAACAATGATGTACCTCAAAGCAAAGAAAAAGTATGACAGCTTTCACCTGCATTTTCCACATTTGATGGCATATCTCTCTGGATTGGTGTTTTTGATGATTTTTCTTTACTCGCTTGTCTCTTTAGTTTGATGAATTTTGTATTTTACTCTCGTGAAAGCCTCACCCTTCAGGGCAGGAGAAGGTCAGCACGTATCTCCCTTTTTCAAATTCTTCTCCCTCTTCGAGGACTTTTACCGGCTTTATATCGAGAGCTTTTTTGAGCTTCTTCATGTTAACGAATTATGTTTGAATGTTAAAAATTTTCGTTCGAAAATAGAATCAAAATTTTTAAAGTTCGCCTATGTAGGATGAATGAGGAATCATGATAAGGTTTGCTAACAGGGAATACAGCGATGATGAAATTTATGCTATACTGGATGAACCTATTAGAGAATGGTTTAAACGGAAATTTGGAACATTTACACCCCCCCAGAGATATGCAGTTGTTGAGATTCACAAGGGGGAGAATGTACTCATATCCTCTCCAACGGGAAGTGGAAAGACCCTATCTGCTTTTCTTGCGGCTATAAATGAGCTTGTTCTTCTTGGAAAAGAGGGTAAACTTGAAGATAAGATCTACGTTCTTTATGTCTCCCCACTCAGGGCTTTGAACAATGACATAAGGAGAAACCTTGATGAGCCGCTGAGTGAGATAAGACAAGTTTATAAGGAACTAGGCTATGAGCTTCCCGAAATAAGGGTTGCAGTAAGGACAAGTGACACATCAAGTTATGAAAAGCAGAAGATGGTAAAAAAGCCACCTCATATTTTGATAACCACTCCCGAAAGCTTGGCTATAGCTCTAAATGCTCCTAAATTCAGCCAGAGGTTGAAGACGGTTAAATACGTGATTATTGATGAGGTCCACGCTTTAGCTGAGAACAAGAGAGGAACTCATTTGGCTCTGAGTTTAGAGCGGCTCCAAAATCTGGCTGGTGACTTTGTTAGAATTGGTTTAAGCGCAACGATACACCCTCTAGAAGAAGTTGCTAAATTTGTTTTTGGCTTTAATGATGATGGTACTCCTCGTTCTGGTTTGGTTGTAGATGTTAGCTTTGCAAAGCAGACTGAAATCAAAGTTGAGAGTGTGGTTGAAGACTTAATCTATGCCCCAGCTAATGAGCTAAGTGAGGCCCTGTATAAACGCTTGGATGAACTTATAGAGCAGCATAGAACGACGTTAATATTTACAAACACGAGAAGCGGGGCTGAAAGGGTTGCCTATCACCTTAAGAAAAAGTATCCTAAATATGCGGAATTAATTGAAACTCACCACTCGAGCCTTTCTAGGGACGTTAGGCTTGAAGTAGAGGAGAAATTGAAGAAAGGGGAGCTTAAGGCTGTTGTGTGTGTTCCGGGACACATGAGGATGCTTACTTCCAAAGGGATCAAGAGAATAGACAAGCTTATCGGTAATGAAGAGATAATCGGGATTGAGGGCGCAAAAAGTAGTTTTGTAAGATTCAGGGGCGTTCACAAGATTAAATACAACTCTGGGGGAATAAGACTCAAAACAAAGCTTGGCTTTGAAGTTGAAGCAACGAGAGAGCACAAGTTTCTCACAATAAAAAATGGGAAGCCTGCTTGGATTGAAGCGGAGAAGCTCAAACCTGGGGACTATATTGGGATTCTGCGCAGGTTGCCAAGTTTAGAAGAAGAAATTCCCATTTTTGAAATCCTTCCAGGTTCCGCTTACTTACATTTGCGAGCTGAGTTTTTAGAAGAGCTAAAGAAGAACATTCAGGCTAAATTTGGTTCGATTAAGGCCTTTGCAAGGAAACTGAATGTGAGTGAGAGCTATTTATCAAAACAGCTTAGGGGCGAGTATCCATTTAGATGGAGCAAGCTAAAAATGGTTCTTAATGAAGTTAGCGTGGTCATTGAAGAAAACGATGTTGTGAAAATAACATCTGACAAGAACACCTATGAATTGCCCAAAAGATTCACCCCTGGAATGGCCAGATTGCTAGGTTTTTGGCTTGCTGACGGTTCATGGAAGAGTAACTCAACAACGCTGTTCTCCAGCGATTTGGAAGTGCTCAAGCGTTATGCCAAGCTTGCCAAAGAAGAGTTTGGGATTAAAGGAGTTATAAGAAGGCAAAATAAAAGCACGTACGGGCTTGAAATTTCCTTTAACCTGCTCCTTCACATCTTCAAAGAGCTCGTAGGGAATGGAGGTAAGAAATCCATCAATGGCAGATTTCCGGAGATACTCTACCACCTTCCAAAAGAGCACAAGATTCAGTTCCTATCTGGTTATTTTGATGGTGATGGATACCTTGAGATAAAAGAAGACAATCGTGTGTATTCGGCTGGCTTCGCTACCTTTAACCCAGAGTTTGCCGAAGGGATACGCAATCTTTTACTCCAGCTCGGAATCGTTGCATCTCTCAGAAGGCGGGACTACAACGAATGCTACTCATTTAAAGGCAAAAAGATAAGAAAGGTCGGGACCTCTTACACCGTTGCAATCTTAGGTGGAGAATATCTACGAAAATTTGGAGAGCTAATAGAGCCTTGGCGTCTTGGGCTTGAAAAAATAAAAAATATTACATCTAGTGGATATTCAAATTCAGATGTAATTCCTAGAATTGGCAATCGTCTCAGGAAAATAAGGGAGAAGCTTGGCATCACGTCATACCAGCTTCAAAAAATGGGGATGTACAATCCTATTAAAGTTGAGCTAGGAATTCGCGAAATTAGCAGGAGAAATTTAGTCAAACTGCTTGACTTTTATGAAAAAATCGCAAAGGAGAGAAACGCTGAAGATGTAATTTCCGAGATTGAGGAGCTTCAGAAGCTTGCGAAGGGAGATATTTTCTTCGATAGGATCGAATCTGTAGAGTCAGTTTTTATTGAAGACGCATACGGCATCTTAGACTCTAAAACAGGAAACTACGTTGTTAACGGCTTCCTCTCAAAAAACAGCTCAACCAGTTTGGAGCTCGGGATTGACATAGGCACAATAGATTTGGTTGTCCTCATTGGCTCACCAAAGAGTGTTAATAGAGCACTTCAAAGAATAGGAAGGGCAGGCCATAGGTTGCATGAGGTAAGTAAAGGGATAATCCTCGTTTTGGATAGGGATGATTTGGTGGAATGTACGGTTTTAGCCCATAATGCGAGAAGTAGGAGGCTTGACAGGATTAAAATTCCCCAAAATTCACTGGATGTCCTTGTGCAACATGTGCTCGGGATAGCTCTGGAAAGGGTGTGGGATATAAATGAAGCATATAACCTTGTTAGAAGGGCATATCCATATCGTAATTTAAGCTTTGATGACTTTATGAGTGTTTTACGTTACTTGGCTGGTGAATATGCAGGTTTAGAAGAGAAGAAAGTCTATGCAAAGGTCTGGTTTGATGAAGAAGAAGGGAAATTTGGTAGAAGGGGCAAAATGACACGGGCCATCTACTATATGAACACCGGCACAATCCCAGATGAGGCAAAAATCGAAGTTTTTACCCTTGATAAGCATTTTATTGGAACTGTTGAAGAAGAATTTGCAGAAAGATTGATGCCGGGAGATATTTTTGTTCTGTCTGGCAGAACCTATGAATTTAAAAAATCAAGAGCGAATAGAGTTTATGTTCAGCCAAAGGAAGGAGCAAAGCCAACAATTCCGGCATGGTTTTCTGAAATGCTGCCCTTGAGTTTTGACCTAGCTTTGGATGTGCAACGTTTTAGAAAGGAGATTAAGGCCCTTCTAAGCAGTAAACGAGCAAAGTTGCTTCTCATAAGAAAGTACAAAATTGATGAAAAGGCCGCAAAGGCCATTTTGGGGTATTTTAGAGAACAGGAGAGGTATTCAACTGTCCCAGATGACGAACTTCTTCTTGTTGAGGAGGTCTTTGATGAAAGGAGAGTTAAATACTTCTTCCACACACTGATAGGGAGAAGGGCCAATGAAGCTCTGAGCAGGGCCTTTGCCTACGTTATCAGCAAAAAGAAGAAAACGAATGTTGGAATAGCAATAAGTGATAACGGGTTTATGCTTATCCTTCCTAAGGAAAAGATCCTAAACGAGGAAGAAATTGGAGAGCTATTTCAGATTGAGAACTTAAGGGAAACCTTAAAGAAAGCATTGGACAATACAGAGCTTTTGAAGAGACGTTTCAGGCATGTGGCAAACAGGGGTCTGCTCATCCTTAGGAGATACATGGGGAGAAAGAAAAGCCTTAGCAGGCAGCAGTTAAACGCACAGACTCTTCTGAGGCTTTTGAAGAAAAACTACCCAGACTTTCCACTTCTGAAAGAAGTTTACAGGGAGATAATGGAGGATAAGATGGATATAGAGAATGCAGAACTCTTTTTAAGCTGGGTTAAAGAAGGAAAGATAAAAGTGGTGGTAGAGCATAATGAACTGCCCTCACCTTTTGCCTTTAATCTTGAAGTGATTGGAGCTAGTGATGTTGTGCTGATGGAAGACAGGAGAGAGCTTATTAAGCAGTTACACAGTAAAATTATGAAGCTGATAGAGGAAAAGGCTTAAATACTATATTGGAAAGTAATAACTGGGGGCAAGATGAATAAAAAGATACGGGTTTTGCTGAACATTCTGTTTGTTTTTCTAATATTCTGGACATTGAACTACTGGGAGGAAACTTCTAAAAGAGATCCTTTGCTAGATGGAATATACAGACTTAATTTCGGCCTTGAATGGGATGTGGCTGGAATAGGGTTTCAAAATGACACCCTCGTTGTTAAGGTGACATACGATGGATTATCGAGAAACCCAAAAAATGGGAGCTTACTTTTTATAAGGGATGGAAAGATCGTCAGAAACATAAGTTTACTGCCTTATGATGATTTCGGATCATTTGACCTCTCAAAAGACGTTATAGCCCTTGGAACTTCTAGTATTAAGTGGTTCAGTGAATCGACTTTTACTTTTTCTCCGTTTTATCTTATAGCGTATTCTCCCACGGGTTCTGAGATCTGGAGAAAGGAGTTCAATGTAACTTCTCTAAGCACAGCCGGTGATTTAATCGTGGCAAGGGGCTATGTAATGAACGGTAGCGTTGTTAAGGTTTTTGACGTACGAGGAAATGAGCTCTGGGGCTTGGCTTTTGGTGAAAATGTCGCCACAAACGGAAAAACCATTGCAGTCACTGAGAAAGGCAAAATTTATCTCTTCTCAAGAGAAGGGAATCTCATAAAAACCATTGAACCGTGGAAGGGAACTGTTGGTTCTGTAGAGCTTGTGGGCGATGGAAGGATCGTTGCAACTTTTTACTCGAAAGAAGGGTCATATTTGGGAGTTTACAATGAAAACGGGAGCCTTCTCTGGGCGAAGACTTTCTCTCGCATAAGGGATTTTGCGATATCTCAAGATTATATTCTGGTGTATGATAGTGCACTGCATATACTCGATTGGTCAGGAAGAGTACTTTGGGACAATACTCAGTATTATCCTTTGTATCCGGATGTGGGAATAGCATTAGGGAGAATTGCGATTTCTGAGGATGAGAAGTTTATAGCCTATGGAGGTTCTGAAGTAAGTTTAGTCATAAATCCCCTCTTTGATCATGATGGAGACGGCATTATAGACGAAGAGGATCCAATTCCTTTTAACAATGGTCTTTTCTATAGAACTCTGCTGACGGTTGCTATGGGTGCTGTTACAACATGGGTAAACAGAAGAGAACTGCAAAAGAGTAGGAAAGAAGCGAGAAAAAAGTATGAAGAAATTAAAAATGCTCTGAACTCTAAACTTTAACATCTAACGTCTTAACGACAAAGGAAAGCATGTCTGCCAATTCTCTAATCCTCGTTTCAGGTGAAGCCCCCATGTGGCCGCTTTTTGTTTCCACTCTAAGATAAACCGACGCGCCTATATCGTTGAGCCGCTTTGCGAACTTAAGTGCATGGTCCGGGTGAACCCTATCGTCGTGTAAACCTGTGTAAATGAGCGTCGGCGGATACTTTTGGGGCTTTAAGTTGTGATAGGGAGAATATTTGAGTAAAAACTCTCTATCTTTTGGATCATCTGGATTGCCGTATTCTGGTATCCAAACGCTGCCAATGTAAAGCTTGTGGAAGCGTAGCATGTCTATAACTGGGTAGCCTATTAAAGCAGCATCCATTACATCAGGCCTTTGAACTAAGACAGTTGAAACTAAAAGCCCTCCGTTGCTCCTTCCCCATGCCGCGACTTTGTAATCCTCTTCTTTAAGCTTTTCAAGAACCGCTATGAAATCATCAAACACGTTCTGCTTATTTTCTCTCATTCCGGCTTTGTGCCATTCTTCGCCGTATTCACTTCCTCCTCTAAGGTTTGCCATTGCAAAGGTTCCCCCCATTTCTATGAATGGGATTACATGCGGGAAGAATCTAGGTTTTAGAGAAATATTGAAGCCGCCATATCCGAAGACCCACGCTTTCTTTTCGTCCTTTTCTCCTCTCACAATGAAGTAATGTATTTTTGTTCCGTCTTTTGATGTTGCAAAGTCTTCATTGACTGTAAAATGCCATTCAATTTTGACCTCGTCAATGAGTTCTAGATTCTCATCGAACTTATACAATCTGTAAGGGATTGTGAAGCTTTCATATCTTAGAATTGCCGTTTTTCCATTGTTGTCAAGGGGGTAAACCTGGCCCGGCATGTCGAATTTTACCTCTTCAATAAGTTCTCCGTTCAGGGTGAATATCTTTAACAATGAAGATGCATGGACTAAATAGCCAGCTAGAAGCTTGTCTTTTACTATTACGGCCCATTCTAATGGGAATTCTCCTTCTGGGATAATCTCTCTGGTCTCTCCATTTTCAAGAGCAATAACTTTTCCAAGCCCTCTGCCTTCTCTTGTATATATATAGAGTTTTTCGTTTACATACTCGATTGGATGGGCTGGAACTTCGCTTGAATATACTTTTTTCCATTTTTCAGGCTCTAAGAGTGGGCCAAAGTATATATCGTTTTTATTCCATCCGAAGGAGAGGGTAACTAATGCATGTTTTTTATCTTTGGTTTTTTGAATTGACATGAAATACCCTGAACCGAGGCCTTCTCCAAAAACCATTTTTTCTTCTTTGCCCTTTTTGAGAAAAATTCTTTCTGCAGGCGCATCAATGCCATCAGGAGTTTTTTCTTTTCTGTAAAAACGGGCGAAGTAGTAACCATCTTCGAGAAAAGTTATGTTCCAAAGTGAGGGCTTTATTTCTTCAACTATTTTTCCGCTCTCAAGATCAATTATCCTTGTTATTCCTTCATCAGAGCCGCCTATTGAAAAGTTGTAAGCCAATCTCTTTCCGTCTTCATCTACAGTAAAACTTTGGAGAAGAATTTCATCTTTAAGCTCTTTTTCCAGGGTTTCTGAAGTAATTATAACTTCATTTGTTTCAAGCACCTTTATAATCTGCTTGCCGCCCTCATTGACCTTTACAAATGTGCCTTTCTTTGTTATACATGCCTCTACAATGTTTGGGAGATAGTAGTATTTTTTGACTTTATCAATTAATCTATCTGGAAGTTCTCCGATGAATTCTCTGAAACGAGTGTTCTCTTCATTGACGAATTTTAGCACTCTTTCATCAGTTAGATTTTCCATCCAGATGTAGGGGTCTTCCATAAGAATCACCATTAAGATAATGGGCTTAACGTTAATAAGGGTGTCGCTCATTTTGCTTTAACATTATATTATTGCAAGTTCTAAAAATGGTGAAAGGTCTTGGGAAGGCCTTTTTTGGATCGCTTACTCTTGTGATTCTACCTTTACATCAAAAAGGCAGATCCCATCACCTTTTAATACATTTTTAGGTCGCTTGAAGTTTATATTCGGGTTGTAGGCCTTCATCAGAGCAATATCTTGTTCACAATATATGAGACCGATCTCTTCTGCACCTTTTTCTTTCCAAACTTTTGCAAAGGGACAGAAGCTCA
>QMUE01000013.1 GCA_003663535.1 Thermococci archaeon | reverse complement strand
CTACACCTCTTATAGATTTTCTTTTGAAGCCTCGCCCTTTAGGGCGGGGATGTGGTAGACTGTTCAAAGAAAAACCTTTAAACTACCGAAACTTTTTTAAACTTATCAACGTAATAGGGTTCCGGAGAGACGACCAAACAACAACTCCATGAAGGGGTTTATCGTGTCCCTCCATCATTGGAGGGAAGACGCTGTAAAGCGTCCTCTCAAAACCGCCTTCGGGCGGTTGAAACCATTGGAGTGGCCTCTAAAACGATAACCCCGAGCCTCTCCGCTCTTGCGGGAGGTAGGGGTAACGGGCCGAAGACCCGGCCTGTGGGCTGAATTGAAACCGGTAACGGGAGTAGGTGATGGGCCCGCAAACCTTCCCGCCACTGGCGAGGGGTTAACTCGTTGGAACCCTCGCCGTTCACGACGGGAAGGAGGTCAGTACAAGATGCGACGAAATCTTGAGAACGTTGGAGAATCCTAAAACACACCAAAATCAATAGCAATATTAAATTGATATGGAGCATAGGGCCTTACTTTCCTCTTTTCGAGAACTTTGACATTTTTTCCAAGTTCTTCTGCGACTTTTTCTATCTTTTCCAAGTGTTCCCCAAAAAGGTTTTCTTCATGGGAAAATCCATAGTAATGGATGATTCCGCCTTTTTTAACGCTTACCATCGCTTCCTTTAAGAATTCGTGGGCAAACTTGGGGAGGTTCATTATTACGCGGTCGGCCTTTATCTGGCCAGCTACTTTTCTCACGTCTCCGAGGATCGGGATAAGGTTCTCAACTTTGTTTAGCTTTTTATTTTCTTCTAAATACCTTATGGCCCTTGGGTTTATATCGCATGCAAAAACCATCTTTGCTTTCTTTGCGAGGAGAATTGAATACGGGCCAACTCCAGCAAACATGTCGAAAACAACCTCCCCTTCTTTGCTTCTGCTGAAGACTCTCATCCTCTCAGTTGCAAGCCTTGGTGAGAAGTAAACCTTTGCAACATCAAGTTTTAATCTTATCCCGTTCTCTCTATGTATGGTTTCGGTTCTCTTCTCACCGGCAAGATGAAGGAGTTCTCTCACCCTATATTTCCCTGAAACCTTGCTTCCTTTTGCAAAAACAGCTTTTATATGTTTATGAACTTTTAGTATTGCTTTTCCAATGTTCTTTCCATGGAACATAAGCTCTTCCGGAAGCTCTATTATGGCAATGTCTCCTATTATATCAAATGATGAAGGGAGGAGTGGTTGGAGCTCAGAAGAAATATCCACAACTTCTCTATAGCTGTGGGGTCGTTTTATGGCTTTTTCAAAGGTAGTCTCAATTATTTCAAATCCTTTTATTCTCTCTTTTATTGGGAAGATTACGAAGTCATTCTGATGTTTGACCTTAAAGTTGACATCGAGCAAATTAAGTTCTAAAAGCTGTTTTCTTATTTTTTCAGCTTCTTTTTTTGGAACTTTTATTCCTAACATTTTCCCCACTATTTCCTATTACCTCTGCTTAAAAGGCTTTTGAGCGAAAACTTTTTAAATGCATCTGGACGTTAGCATATTGGACGCCCCGGTGGTGTAGCCCGGTCAAACATGCGGGCCTTTCGAGCCCGCGCCCCGGGTTCAAATCCCGGCCGGGGCACCAAAAACGTTTCTTACAGACTTAAAAGAAAAAGTAAAAAGACTTTAATTTGTTAGAAATTCTGCTAGTAGGTTTACGTACTTATCATTTACTCCTTCTGAATATTTTAAGACCTTTGCTCCTGTTTGATATCTCTCTTTTCCAGCTAACACAATCACTATCTGCCCCTCGTCCCAGACATCTCTCTTTATGAAAATCCCCTGTTCTCCATTGATTATGCTCTTTTGCTCATATTCATTTAGAACTTGCTTGACATACTTGCCTACTCCGTAGTATGCTTTGGGACCACCGAGAATTACAATTATCTTGCTTTTCTTATAAGTCTCAAAGTCCTGAGGTGCTATCCTTGTAACTGCAGCACCCATTTTTTCTAAATGTTTTTTGAGATAGTTACCTTGAATATTCCAGTCAATGTCATTAGATAGTATTTTTATCTGTACAATGGGAGCAAAAGTCCTTATGGGCTCAAAGTTAGATGCCCACTCTACAATGTCTTTCAATGCTAAAAGTTCCTGCTCTCCTCCAGCTTCGATCTCAAATGAAACATAAACACTCCTTATCCCATCTCCACGATGTTTCTCATCTCTAGTTATCACTGCAGAGAGATAGTCTGATGAGAAAGCATCAAGCCTTGCAATATCCTTGTTTATAGCATTTATTAAGCGTACTCTCTCTACAATTTGCTGATCAGGGGTTAGCGTGACTATGGTAGGCCCAATCTGCCCCATTATCTCATCGTCAGTTATCTTTAGACTAATTAATCCATTAAGTAGTGGAAAATCTAGTGCGAAAATCCCCTGTGAAGGGTTCGAATGCCCAAATATCTCCCTTTGAAGGATGAAAAAGTCTAGTATCTTTTCTTTCTCCCTACTTTTTGTTTCTCTTATCTTTTCTCTAGCAAAGTTTAAGCTTCCGCTGGGTAGAAGATACTGCCAACCAAAAGCAGTATTTGTGCCATTGGGGAACTCAATGGTCGGGGTAGTTTTTATGGTATTTGTGTTCTTTATCAGGAGAGTTCCCTTAGATGGTACAAAGGGTACTATGGCTGGGATTTCTGCTACTGCGTACTTCCCTTTTCTCGCCATTTCTTCCCTAATTTCCTCCGCTACTGGAAGAAGCTCAAGACCAAGTAAAGTCGCCAAACTATCTTTCTCATAGGCATCAAAAGTTCCTATGTGAGAGATGGCACCAATTTGTGTTGGTTTGCCCCCTTCATACACAACTCCATCAAAAAGTGTTCCATGCGTAACTATTAGTCCGGCATTATTTTGCCTGAGGTAATCAACGAGGCCTTGAATATCGAGAACTTCCCATCTCTTGAGCCAGAGGTTTGAGAGGATAATAACTTCGGGGTGAAATTCTTTTAGAGTATTACTCAGTTCTTCTGGGGATATTATTGCGAGATTGTAATATTTTGCGAGGTATTCCCAGTGATGCTCCTTTAAGAACTGTGGATATAAACGGAATGGTTGGACTTTTTCAAGCTCTTCTTTATAGTCGCTTAAATCTATAGGATACACCTCTGTAGTATTTATGAGCAGTTCTATGTTGGAGAATCCTTCTAAAAATATTCTTTCCTTTACAGAGGGATCTACAACCAATACTCGTTTTTTAGAGGGATTAGTAACGAGGTACTTTCCTATTATGCTTTCGCTTGAATGGCCTTCTTTGTCCTTTACAACGACCTTAAACTCTACGATACTTCCCGCTTTCTGTTCTGGGATAGTCGCTTTGCCGTAAAATCCCCATAACCCTGCACTTTTGTTCTGGATTCTACTGGCTATAGAGTTGTATATCTCTTCATTCTCATTTATAGGGGCTATATTGATTAATCTGGGCTCCCATTCGCCCTTGTTCACTCTATAGTAAAGCTTCATCTCTTCAACGCCAAAATCGTCAACTATGTAAAAGTATGCTGTATATTCCTCCCCTTCGGGTATTGAAAAGTGTTGGGGATATGGATTTCCAAGAATTACCAGAGCAGGCTGGGGGTTCTCTATTAATATTAATCCTGCTGTGAAACTAGAAAGGATTACTAGTAAAAACAAGGTTGTGCCAAGTATTTTTTTCATAATAAAACTCACCTAATATACAATATGTGCACGTTGTATTTATGCTTTATTGAATTCGAAGGATTAAGTTTTTATATCTAGTTTGGATAAATAATCCAGTGAGAACATGAAGAAACTTATACCTCTCTTGATCTCATCCGTCCTTTTAATCCTTTTAGGTATAGCTGTAGGACCTGTTAGAATATCTCTAAGCGGAATATTGGCCTCATTTAGTTTAGAAAATATTAAAATTGCATTTTCAAGCCCCAATATGCTCGAGGAGAATGCTTACATCATTCTTCAGATAAGACTACCAAGAATTATACTGGCTTATCTTGTAGGGGTAAGTTTGGCCTCTGCAGGAACAGCTTCTCAGGCCTTATTTAAAAACCCTCTTGCAGATCCTTATATAATTGGAATAAGTGGTGGCGCTGCAGTAGGAGCATCTTTAGCGGCCTTATACTTTCCTCAATACATGAGTATCTCCGCCTTATTTGGTGCAGTTTTAGCTGTTTTCACTGTTTATAAAATTGCGAAAGTCAATGGCCATATTCCGGTGGATACTTTGCTTTTAGCTGGAATTGCACTTGGTTTCTTTACAAGTGCTCTAACATCGTATCTTCTTTATGTAAGAAAAGAAGGCATTCATAATGCTATTTTTTGGCTTATGGGAACATTTAATGGAAGTGAATGGGATGATGTAAAATTAGTGTTATTTTCTTCAACTTTAGGGGTCATTTTCCTATTCTTTACTTGGAAGGAGCTTAATCTGCTTTTATTGGGGGAGGAGAGTATCTCAATGGGGCTAGACATTAATCTATACCGAAAGCTTATTATTGGGGTTATCTCACTCCTTACTTCCTTTGCTGTTGCTACAAGTGGAATAATTGGTTTTGTAGGATTGATAAGCCCACATGCTATGAGAATAGTGTTTGGCCCCAATCATAAGAGATTACTCCCAGCTTCCGCTCTCTTTGGGGGCAGTTTAATGGTCTTTGCAGATATTCTTGCGAGGATGCTCCTTAGGCCAAGTGAAATTCCTGTAGGCATAATAACTGCCCTTTTTGGGGCTCCATTTTTTATTTATCTCTTGATGAAGAAGAAAAGGGGTGAGCTCCTTGGTTAGACTTGAAGTCAGGGTGTCTTTTTCATATAACCAGAAGGAAGTGCTGAAAAATGTTTCATTTTCGGCTGAGGAGGGGAAGCTCTTGGCAATTGTTGGTCCTAATGGGGCGGGGAAATCCACACTTCTCAAGTGTCTGGTTGGAATTTTAAAACCTAAAGGTTATGCGAAATTAAATGGCATTAACCTACTTAATCTGAAACCTAAAGAGAGGGCTAAGTATATTTCTTATGTCCCTCAAAGCTCCTACCCAGAGTTCGCATTTACGGTTGAAGAGTTTGTTGAACTTGGAAGCTATGCTACAGGAGGGACTGTTGAGGATGCTTTGAAAACAGTGGGAATGTGGGAAAGGAAACATGAGCTTGTAACAAAGTTAAGTGGTGGGGAGTATCAGCTGGTTTTGGTTGCAAGGGCACTGGCCCAGGGAAGTAATGTAATGCTGCTTGACGAACCCACTTCTCATTTGGACATTAACCATGCACTTCGGATAATGAATCTTTTAAAAGCTCTTAAAAAGGAGAAAGTTGTTGTGGCTGTCATGCATGATTTGAATTTGGCTCTGAACTATGCAGATAATCTTTTGATTCTTGATAAGGGCGAGGTTCGCTGGATTGGCAAACCTTCTAAATTAACCCCAGAGGTCTTGGAGGAAGTTTATGAGATAAAAGCAAAAATAACAGAAGTGGATAGTCTTAAGATTGTAACGGCGATTGAATAATGGGTGTCTCAAATCTTCCAGTGCGTTCTTAAACTTTCAATGATTTCTTGCCTTATTTGTTCTCTATTTTCAGGAGTGAGGACATAAACTCTTCCTAGGGTTTTGAATCTATCTATGTATCTTCTATGAACCGTAGCTAAAAGTACTTTTTCGCTTTTGATTACTTCATCAATGCTCTTTGCAAATTCTCTGCTTTTGTACTCCATGGCCCCAATTTCGTCTATGATTATTACATCAGCATTTTCAACGGCCCTCCTTATTGCTGAGACAGCTATGTTGTTTATGTCTTTGAGATTAACCACGTATCTTCCAACTCTTGGGTATCCATCTCCAGCCCATGCGAGGATGCCTTCTTCTCCGGTATCGAGGGCTTTAATTTTAAAACCTACTCTTTTCCCCTTTTCTCTAATTTCTTGGGTTACAAAGCCGCCAATTTTTAAATCATGATTTTTAAGCTCTTTCGTGACTTTTAATATAATGGTTGTCTTACCAACTCCCGGTAGGCCTGTGATAAAAATTTTCATGATGCTCCCTACACTTTTTAGAGGAAGATTTAATAAATTCTTCTGAAGATAACTACCATCACAAAATCTTGAGGTGGGCGAGAATGGAGATAAAATACAAACCAGAGGAACTTACAAAACTCCCGAGAAGTGTTGAATTTAGAGAAGGAAAAGTGTATCTTATTGATCAGCTTTTGCTTCCTAAAGAGTTCAAAGTAATAGCATTGGAAAAAGTTGAGGATGTTGCCAGAGCAATAAAAACCCTTCAAGTTCGTGGCGCTCCAGCTATAGGTGCAACGGCTGCTTATGGATTGGCTTTGCTTGCAGAAAAGAGTAATGCAAAGACAAAGGAAAAGTTTTTCGATGAGTTTTACAAAGCATTTGAAATCCTTAAAAATACCAGACCAACTGCAGTTAACCTCTTCTGGGCCCTTAATAGGGTTAAAAGTCTTGTAGAGGAGCATAAAGAGAATAATCTTGACACAATAAAGAAGCTGATTATTGAAGAGGGCCACAAGATAGCAGATGAAGATGTTGAGGCGAACCTTAGAATGGGCCATTATGGAGCCGAGATTCTCCCTGAAGGGAATGTTCTAACACATTGCAATGCAGGTAGCTTAGCCACGGTGCATCTCGGCACAGTTGGAGCGGCTTTAAGAGTGATGCATAGAGAGGGAAAGCTCAAACTTCTATGGGTTGATGAAACAAGGCCTGTGCTTCAAGGTGCCCGCTTATCTGCTTGGGAATATCACTACGATGGAATTCCACTAAAGCTAATAAGCGATAATATGGCGGGGTTTATCATGCAACAGGGAAAGGTGGATGCGATAATCGTTGGTGCAGATAGAATAGTCGCCAATGGTGATTTTGCCAATAAAATAGGGACCTATTCTCTGGCTGTGCTTGCAAAGGAACATAAAATCCCGTTCTTCACAATTGCACCAATTTCCACAGTTGATATGAACCTTAAGAGCGGAAAGGAGATTCCAATTGAAGAGAGACCAAAAGAGGAAGTATTAACCTGTGGAGGATGCAAAATAGCCCCAGATGTTGATGTTTATAACCCGGCCTTTGATGTAACACCCCACAAATACCTAACGGCAATAATTACTGACAGAGGAGTAGTGTACCCACCGTTTGAAAGGAATTTAAAGAAACTTTTTGAATAATTGGTTGTCCAAGAAGAGTTAAATATCCTCATTCCTTATTTTTTCTGGTGATGCTCATGAGGTTTTTCAGTTTAAAGACGAGGATAATTATGGGAGAGGGAAGTTTAAGATATGTAGAAAGTGTGGCTAGGAATTATGAAAGAGTCATGATACTTTCAAGTAAATCTATGCGTATTCATGGGTTTTTGAACGAGGTTATGGACTATGCAGAAGAGGCCGGTGCGGAAGTGGATGCTATGGAGGGTTTACCGGCTGAGCCAACTTATGAAGACGTAGAAGAGATCCTTCCAAGGGTTAGGGAGTTCTCTCCTGACTTACTTATTGCCCTTGGCGGTGGAAGTGTAATAGATATAACAAAGGCTATAAAGGTGTTTTATGAAGTGCCTGATTTGGGTTTTGAGGAAGTAGCTTTTCTTAATAGATTCACAAGACCAGTTAGAATTATCCCTAAACTTAAGACTCCTTTGATAGCTATACCTTCCACAAGTGGGGCTGGAAGTGAAGTTTCTGCAGCTAGCGTGCTCAAAAAAGATGGAGC
Organism: Thermococci archaeon; assembly: GCA_003663535.1. Classification (GTDB taxonomy): domain Archaea; phylum Methanobacteriota_B; class Thermococci; order Thermococcales; family Thermococcaceae; genus Thermococcus_A. The sequence continues at coordinate 5,192 of QMUE01000013.1, read as the reverse complement.
AAAATATAACCTTGTTTCCTACGAAATTGCTCCAGAGTATGCAATTCTTGATCCAAGGTTACCAAGAACGATGTCAGAAGAGATTGCCAGAAATAGTGGCTTAGATGTTTTGGTGCATGGTATAGAGGCCTATACGACAAAGGTGGCAACTCCTTTTAGTGATGCTATGGCATTGGGGGCTATAAAAACAGTCTTTAAATGGCTTCCTTTGTCGGTTAAGGGTGATGGGAAAGCAAGGGAAAAGATTCACTATGCTGCAACTATGGCAGGAATAGCGTTTCTAAATGCTCGCCTTGGGATATGCCACAGTTTAAGTCATAAGGCCGCTTGGATAGGGCCACATGGCTTGCTTAATGCAATATTTCTGCCCTATGTAATAAATTTTAACATGAAGGATGAAAGTACAAGGAAGAAATATGCCAAGATAGCCAAAGAGATAGGGTTTAATACATCTGAAGAGCTTCTTGAAGTCATTAAAGAGTTCAATGAAATGCTTGGAGTTCCAAAGCTTAATGAGCTTGTTGATGAAGAAACATTCCTTTCAAAGCTCGATGAAATGGCAGAAAAGGCTTATAATGATCCTTTAGTTAATTTTAACCCTATAGAACCTAGCATTGGAGACATAAAAGAGCTGTATAGGAAAGCTTATTATGGCGAGTGATTTTTAAACCCTCTTTCACTTTTTCTATCATGCACTTTCTCCTGAAAAAAGCTATAAAGGAAAAATTTGGAGGGGTTAATGAGCTTCAGATGAAGGCTTTTGAGGAGGTTAGTTCTGGAAAGAGTGTTTTAATAGTGGCTCCTACCGGAAGTGGAAAAACTGAAGCGGCAGTGTTGCCGGTTTTTAATGCAATCTTAGAAGATGGTCTAAAACCAATTTCTGCCCTTTACATAGCTCCTTTAAAGGCTCTTAATAGGGATCTTTTAGACAGGTTGCTCTGGTGGGGGGAAAAGTTAAACCTTAATGTGGAGGTTAGACATGGGGATACTTCTGCATATAGGAAGGCCCAACAGGTAAAAAAGCCTCCACATGTTCTCATTATCACTCCTGAAACTCTTGGAATCATTCTTACAATGAAATCTCTCCGTAAGGCCATTTCAAATGTTAAATTTGTGGTGGTTGATGAGATAGTTGAGCTCGTTGATAACAAAAGAGGAGCACAACTCAGTTTAGCACTTGAGAGACTTGCCGAAATTGCAGAATTTCAAAGAGTTGGCCTTTCTGCAACTGTCGGAAATGAGGAAGAGATTAAGACGTGGCTTAAGGCTGATGTAGTAGTCAGACCACCGATAGAAAAAGGGTATAAAGTTAATGTCCTCTTTCCTCAGCCGGATGAAAGGGACATTGAGCTCTCTAGGAAATTAAGTGTCCCTTTAGATGTTGCCACTCGTTTACGAGTTTTGTGGGAAATAATTGAAAAGTACGAAAGGGCCTTAGTCTTCACAAATACCAGACAATTTGCTGAAATCTTGGCCCATCGTTTTAAAGCTTGGGGAAAGCCTGTTGAAGTTCATCATGGAAGTCTCTCTAAGGAGGCCAGAGTTCAAGCTGAGAAAGCACTCAAAGAAGGGAGTATTAAGGCCTTGGTTTGTACTTCTTCGATGGAACTTGGGATAGATATAGGTGAGGTGGATGTTGTTATCCAGTATATGAGCCCAAGGCAGGTTAATCGACTTATCCAGAGAATCGGGCGTTCAAAACATAGGGCCGGAGAGGTGAGTGAGGGTTATATCATTACTACCAATGTAGAAGATTATTTAGAAAGCTTGATTATTGCTAAAAGGGCTTTGGAAGGTAAACTTGAGGCAGTAAAGCCATATAAGAATGCCCTTGATGTTTTGGGTCATTTTATAGTTGGGCTTTTAATGGAACACAGAAGACTGCCAAAAGAGGCCCCATTTGAGATTGCTAAGAGAGCATATCCCTATAGAGACTTAACATGGGAAGATTACGGGGCAGTTCTCCACATGTTAAGTGACGCACGCTTAATTGGTTATGATGAGGATAGTGGCCTTTTATACCTGAGAAGAGGAGCATATCAGTACTACTATGAAAACCTTTCCACGATTCCCGATGAGATTAGCTACCGTGTTTTTGACGTTAAGAGTGGAAGAATTGTTGGTCGTTTGGACGAGAGCTTTGTAATGGATTTAGAAGAGGGTATGGAGTTTATTATGCACGGAAGAAGCTGGATATTGCTTGGAGTCGATGAGGAATCTAGGCTTCTTAGAGTTAGGGAGAGTAAGAGTTTGCAGAGTGCTGTACCAAGTTGGGAGGGAGAAATGATCCCTGTTCCATTTGAGGTTGCATTAGAAGTTGGAAAACTCAAACGAGAACTCCTATTTGATTTTAGTTCTGCTAAGAGGTCAATCTCACTTGTAGATTTTCGGGAGGAGGATCTAAAACTTGTAAAGAATATTCTGGAAAAGCAAGAACCCTTGGGAACTGATAGAGACATAGGTTTAGAATCCATCCCAAAGGCCTTAGTTATTCATGCAGATTTCGGTAATCAAGCTAATGAAGCCATTGGCAGATTTTTAATGGCATTTTTGACAGCAAAGTATGGTAAAGTATTTGCAATGAAAGCTCAAGCTCATGCAATAGTACTTCACACTCCGTTCCAGCTTAATCCCAATGAAGTTAAGAACTACCTCCTCCAAGACCACAGGGTTCTTGAGTTTGTGATAGCTAGAGAATTGAGAGGGAGCACGGCCTATCGGTGGAGAATGCTCAATGTGGCAAAAAGAATGGGGGCTCTAAGAAGGGAGGCTAAAATAAGAAAAGTGGAGAGGCTTTTTGAAGGCACAGTTATTGAGAAAGAGACTTTAAATGAACTTTTTCATGATAAACTTGATATTGAAAGGGCAGGGGAGGTTTTAAGGGTTTTGAAAGAGGGGAGGATCAGGATTAAAGGAGTTTTAAGGAAGGAGCCTTCCCCCCTTGCAGTCATTAATTTGAATATTGGAGGAGAATTTCTTGTAGGAGGAGAACTCGAGAAAGATGAGATTCTTATGTTATTTAAAGAGCGCCTTCTAAATACTGAAGTTGCTTTAATATGCACAAACTGTGGATGGAAAAGCACTACAAGGGTCTCACGCTTAAAGAATAGGCTTGAACATTTACAATGTCCAAAGTGCTCCTCTCTTATGGTCACTGTGGCACATCCAATAGATGCTGAGTTATTTGTTTCAGCGTTGAAGAAACTCAACAGAAAAGAGGGTCTTGAAAAAGAGGAGGAGAGCGCATATAGAAGGTTGATAAAGGCTAGTGATCTCCTTAAGGTTTATGGATTTGATGCGGTTTTGGCACTTGCGAGTTATGGTGTAGGGCCTGATACCGCCGCAAGGCTTCTAAGTCAGTATAAGGGGGAAGCTCTTCTTGTTGCACTGCTTGAGGCCGAAAGAAGATACATAAGAACAAGAAAGTTTTGGAAGGAGTGATTATCCTTTCAAGAAGTCGCTTAAAATTCGAAGGAATTCACTTGGTTTTTCTTCATGGGGTAAATGACCGCATTCTTCCATTATCACCAGCTGAGAGTTTGGAATAATTTGATGTAGCTTTTTTCCACTTTCTAGAGGTACTATCTTATCTTGCCTGCAGTGGACTATCAGAGTAGGAATATTTAGATTTTTGAGTTCTTCCGCTATATTGGGGTATTCTCCATATTTAGTTACCCAAAACAGGCCTTTATCCCAGTCTTTGGTCTTTAAAGGCCTCTTATACCCTTCCCAAACTTCTCCAGTTAGTTTGCTTTGGTTATACCACGCGTTTTCAAGGATTCCTTCTAGCCTGTCAACTGAAAAACGAAGTATTAGTGGAAAATACTTCTCAGTCCATGGAAGAGAGAAAATGAGCTTTTGAAAAGTGCTTTGGTTTCTTGCTTCCCATGCAGGGGCCACTAAAATCAATTTTTCAACTCTTTCAGGGGCTTTAATCGAAACTAAGAGTGCTACCCCTGCACCTGCAGAATGGCCAACTAAGGTGGCCTTTTCCATCCCAAGTTCATCCATTAGTTTTAAAGTCAACTCTGCAGCTCCTTCAGGAGAGTAAGGGTTACAGAGTAGTCCTTTGGGATTTTTTCTTTCCGTGAGTCCAAAACCGGGCCTGTCAAACGCAACAACTCTCTCACTCAAATTGCCCTCGAGCAAATATCTCCAGGAAAATGTGCTGGCTCCAAAGCCGTGTAAAAGCAGTAAATTCCCCTCACCTGGTTTTTCTACATAATGAACCTTTAACCCACACACTTCAATGAATTTACTCTCTGGAAGAGCTATATCTTCTACATTTTGACCGGGACTTGGTATGGGAATTAAGTAGAGGGTTATTAAGAAGAGAAAGACTCCAATAAAAAATTTGTAGAGCTTTTTCATTGTTCTCTAACTCCGGCCGTAGATTTCGTTGATTTTCTTTAGGAATTCACTTGCCTCCACAACATCTCTAACGTCTATTCTCTCGCTTTTTGTGTGAGAAATATCAAGGTTTCCGGGTCCAAAGACTATTGTTTTTGTCCCATTGTACATAAAGTTGATAGCATCTGTCCAGCTCCGCATTCCTCCGAAATCTTCAATTCCGACTTCATCCATTGCCTTTTTCGCAAGTTGGACAATTTCCTCATCTTCATCAAGTTCATAACCGTCCCATATCTCAGTATACTCATATTTGAGTGTATATTCTTCCAAAATAGGTTCTATAAGATCTAAAATGTCTTCGACCTCTTGGGTTGGTAAAAGCCTTGCTTCCAATCTCCCTTTACAGAGAGCAGGAATTAAGTAGTAGGGGTTCTCACATATCAGTTCTTGAAGGCCAATGTATGCATCGAAGTATTTGCCCTTCTGTTTAAATGGTTCTAGGCCCTTAAGTTCTTCTATCATTTTATAAGTTTGATCAATAGCATTTATACCACTTTCAGGACAGGCCCCATGGGCCTCTTTTCCATTAACTTCAAAATATGCTTCTATGTTTCCAGCATGGGCTATGTGCACTTCAAGATCAGTGGGTTCTATCACGATAGCCATCTTTGGTTTATAGCGCTCCATGAATAATGCTGAGCCCATGCCGCCTTTTTCTTCATCACTCACAAATACAACACCAACATTAAGCTCTTGGTTTCCCCTCTTGAGGCTCTCCATCATGAGAAGTACGCTTGCTAGGCCTCCTTTAACATCACTAGCACCGGTTCCATAAACTATAT
>QMUE01000012.1 GCA_003663535.1 Thermococci archaeon | reverse complement strand
GAGTTAACTTGTCTGCGAGGCCACCTTTCTATATTTCTAATTTTTGGAAATATGCCCTTGTAGCGATAAATAATCATGATTATTACAAACCACCAATTATTCTGAAATTGAATCCAATGACTATATCAAAAAAATTGATATATCCTACAAAAACCACACAAATTTCAATTTGGAGACAATACTATGTTTGAAGTCTTTAGAATCGAGTTGTGAGTATAGTTGTAGGCGCTGAAAAGTACTAAAATTGTCTACATAATGAGTAGGAAAATTATCTCTATAAAAATCCTAAATATTTATAACCTATTATCAAAAAATGCTGACCTTGGTGATAAAAATGGTGGCGGAGAAGATGACAGAACTCTTGCAAAAACACTTTGGCCTGAATTTATATGAAGCGAGAGCATACGTGGCTTTAGTCGGCTTCGGAGTTTTAACGCCGGCAGAATTGGGGAGTGTTTCTGAAGTCCCAGCGCCAAGAACATACGACACTCTGAGGAGTTTGGAGAAGAAAGGCTTCGCAATGAGTCAACCCGGAAAAGAAAACAAGTACAGACCAGTCCACCCCAAGGTAATCCTCGAAAAGTACATTGAGGATTGGAAGAAACTAACAAAAGAAGAGCTCGAGGCAAAGGAGAAGGCTAAAGAAGAACTCCTCGAAATGATGGCTCCTTTGATGGAGAGTGAAGTTCCGAAGTACGGCGCTGAGAGAGTGTGGGTTGTTAGGGGAATAAAGAATTTGGTTGTAAAAATGAAGGAAATGTTCGAAGAGGCAGAGAGCGAACTTCTACTTGGCGACAACGGGTACATTAGCGTCAACTTGGCCAAAGAGATCACGGGACTGGTCGATAAAGGCCTCGCTGTGAAAGTGCTTGTTCCTAAAGAGATACTCAAGGCTGTTGAGAAGACGAAAGTTTATGATTACTACAAGGATGGAAAGCTGGAGCTTCGCGTCGTGGACAAGCTTGAAGTCCCAATGGCTGTTACTGGTGATCAAGTGTTCTTTGTCCTTGAGGACCCGGCAGCTAGAGTCTTTGGCTACGAGCCTCAAGTATGGATCAAGGACTTTAGGGTCGCAAACATCTTCAGGGAGAAGTTCAACGAGCTCTGGGAGAAAGGGCAGAAACCTTGAGATTACTCTCCCTTTCATATTTTAGCCATTGTCTTTGAGGATTTGTTTTTTATTTTTGGATTTTGAAGATTTGGTTTCATAATCACTTTTACACTACATTGACTTTCTTTAATTACACCTGCCCCAACTCCACTCCTGACCCGCAAAAATAATTAAAATATATAAATAATAACTAGGGGCACGCTATTCAAGGAGCACTACTTTGAGCTAGCTCTCTTCTAATTCGAATCGACTGAGCGAAGTATAATATGATTTCAGGGCCTCTAATGCCCTTTCAACCTCAGGTATTTTGCTGTGGGAATTTCTAACATGCCTAAAGAGAGTATCAAGAGTCCCTTCAAGTCTTTCAATATGTGTTCCAAGATGGTAGATTTTTCTTTGAACCTCATTGGCTCTTTTTGATATTTCTTCTGCCTGTATTTTTGTTAAAACCAAACTGAGATGTGCTGGGAGAAGCGAAGGAGAAGTCATTATAACCCCTGCTTTTGCAGCATCGGATACAAATTCTGGAGCCTCAGAAACAAGATTGTAGTACACTCTATCCGATGGGATAAACATAAATGCAAAGTCCATGGTGTTCTCTTTTCCAACGTATTTGTTCTTTATTTCCTCCACATGAGCTGCTACATTCTTCAAAAAGTCTTTCCAATATCGCTCTTTTTTCCCTGGGTCTTCCGCTTCGAGATATCTTTTGAAATTGTCTAATGGGAACTTGGAATCAATACAGAGATACTTGTTTTCGTCAATAATAATACATGCGTCAGGAACTCCAGTTCCGATACTTTCTCTAATTCTGAACTTTTTAGGAGGAAAAATGTCTCCTAATATCGATTCTAATTGTAATTCTCCGAATCTACCTCTTGTTGTAGTTACCTCAAACATGGACTTTAAATCTGAAGTTACTTTCTTTAAATCCCCTGCGGCATTTTTTATTGCTCCCAAATCCTCCTGAATTCCAAGTTCTTTTAAAGAAGTTGCAAAAGCTCCTTTTATTATCTCAGTATTTTGAGCAAGTGCTGAGGTAACCGCGTTCTCAAAAATATTACTGTTACTCTGAATTGTTCTCAATACTGAGATTTCCACCGTTTGTGGGAGGTTTTCTTTGATTTGGTCAATTTTTTGGTTTAGCTCTTCGAGTTGGCTGCTGTGTTTATCAATGCGTTTATTAACAAAAAATATTAGTATAGCAAGTGCCAAACCGAGGGCAACTACCGCATATTCTATCATCGAATACTCCCTCCAGACAAAACAATACAATACTTGGGGGATTTTTCATTAATATAATTTACAAACAATGTTTAAACTTTTTCTTCTTGATCAGATTTCATAAAATCTGCCTGGTGTTTTTCTTTATGCTTGTGATACTGATTAATTAATCAACAAACCTTTCAATTCAATAAATAATGTTTGCCTACTGACTCCTTCACCCCTCCATAGCCTTCAAAGTGTAGCGATATGTTCATTAATGTTTATATTTGAGCAGGGTTTGTTTGGGATATGGAAAATAACTTGGAGTAGTAATTGCTATTAGTATTCCGTAAATGCTCACAAAAGGTCTCTAACGTACAATTCTAGACGAGGGGTTCTCGGGAAATGGAAAACAACTCGAAGTCTTGCCTTTTTACAACAATGATTAATTTTAATTTTTAACACATAATAGTATAATAACGGAGGTTCAGGTATGCACGGGGTTGGTGTCGAGTTGTATAGAATACAAGAAGAGATAAACGCGCTCGAGAACAAGCTTTCACTGAAAAAGCATTCTGCTTCGGGATATGAAGACCTTTTGGAGGTTAGGAGGCTCGAAGAGAAGATAAAGGAATTGAAACGTGAGTATTTTCGCACCCTTGAGCGCCTTTGATTTTTTAATTTTTTGAGTTTAATTACTGTGCTTCAGAGTGGATTTTTTAATCTAACACAAAAATTTTATTTTTTCACCAATGTTTATTTTGATAGGTGTTTCGTATGAGCTCGCGTTTTAGTGTTGTCTTCAAGATAGAGGGTGCTGACAATACTGAAGAGATGGAAAAGATGATTGAACAAATCATTAAAGACGTCAAAAGGCTCCGTTTCAAGAAAGCAGAACTCTGGCCGGGCATGGTCGGAGTTGATTTGGGAGTGCAGGGCGAATATACTAACAAAAAAGAGCTTTTAGCAGCGCTCGAATATCTCGCGAAGGAAGCTGAGTATGTCACAGACCTCGACTTGATACTTTACAGGTGATTCTTGTTCTTTTTTCTTGTTTTTTGTGTTTTCCTTTTTGTATCCCGACAAACACGAAATCGCAATGATTTAACCAAAAGAGTTAACTCACTGCTCCCTGTTAGAGGTTGTACTGCCGGGCGATTTTTGTGTTGCCTTTCGTGGGCGAATGAGTACTTGAGCGTGTAATTACTCATTTATTTTTGACTATGTACACGGTATATCCCGTTGCTCGTCAGTAACATTGATTGGACATAAAGGTTAAAGTTGATTATCGTGATCTTGGATATGGTGGTACTATGGTTGAAGGACCGTATAGTAGGAGGGTAAAAAGAAATGTTGTACAAATTCTCAGGTTCTATGGATTTAGTGCTATGGAGGAAGTCCCGGCAATGATTCCTGAAGGAGGATATGGGCGGGTAGACGTTGTTGGGAGAAAGGGTTCTATTACGATAGGTGTGGAGATCGTAGATAGTGGAGACGTTGCTCGGGACGCGAAAAAACTAGTGATGAACGGTTACACATACAAATACATTATCGTCTTGAACACCTCCCGACGCGTGAATGAAATCTCAGTTGACGGTGAGGTCGTGAAAGTATTGGATCCTGATTCTTTCGAGCATGAACTCCGTAGAGACCTGCGAGTACCCCCAACACATCCATACTTCACCGAGAAACAAGAGCCCGAGCAAGATGTAGAATTTGTAGACGAGGCTTCCTCAACCCTCAAAGAACTAAAAGACGAACTGCGCGACATTGGCCTGGAAACCTTTGCGGACGATATTCTCAACGCAATTAGAGAGATATACATATCAAGAGAGTTCTGCGCCGGGAGGTTCAAACCGCTTCCAGTGGGTGAATATACCATCGAGGGCATCTCACTCGAAGTCCTCTCAATCCTCCAAAGACTACAGCTCGTTAGTGAACATAGGAGAGGGACTGGTTACGGCAGGAAAATGTTTTTGTCCCTAACTGAACGAGGAGAAGAAATCGGCCGAGCCGCCGTCACGGACATCATTAACGAGCATAAAAGCGAGCTCGACAGGCTCGTTAAAGACTACGCCCCCGAGGTGTGGCTTGTACTCAGAGGTTCCTTGAGACGATATCCTAAAGAGCCGCATATTATATATGAGCTGAGGAGGGTGGGTTTTTCTGAGGAAGAAAAAAGCCCACTCGAAATCCTAACATCCATTCGCATTGACCCATACACTACCCCATATACAAGTCCTTCTCCCACAACACTGTTTGCGGTATTTGCTTCAAAAACAATCCTCAGGAATTTTGCCATCAACTTCTTCAAACAGCTGGAGAAGTTAGGACTAGCGGTGCGGGATTATTTGTATGATTCGAAGGGTTTTGCCTTTAGCGAGGTGTACAAAGCGCCAAGGGAAGTTTTTGATTACTTCATGGCTAGAGTGAGCCCGCCAGCACAATTAGCACAGTGTGCTCAGAAGCTTGGGGCGTATTACGTAATTGCCGAGGTTTCTAGAATAGTAGACGCTCCAACTGCAAGAAAAAGGTATAATGAACTCCTGCAAACGCTAGAAATCCCAGAGGTTGCGATAGCGGAAGTGCTCGCGGATATGAACAGGAGAGGCATAACTTCTCGGCTTGTTGAAAGGCCAGACGCTGCACCATTCATTGTGTTGAATGAGAAGGCATTTGAAAAATACTTGAGAGAGAGGATTGAAGAAGTAGCTAAATGTTTCTAGTTTTTTGAGTTGACATATGGTGTAGGTGGTTTTGAATACACATTCATTTGGCTACGTACGAGTGTAAACCATAAATGAGGATTCTTGTACCCTCTTTACGCTATTTTCTAAATTTTACAGTTGCTTTTTTTATTTATTTAATGCAGCTCTCTTTATGAGGCTAATCAAATAATTGAGAAGTAATACTGCCTGTAAAACTGCAAATTTTGCTTCCTCTCTCCTTGGAACAGGGGTATAGAAGTAACTTTCATCTCCTCTTCCCTGAGTTGTATGTGTAGCTAACTTTGACGAGTACTTGAAGAGAGCTTGACTAAAACTTGCATTCTCTCCCACTAATGTATCAGTTATGTCACTAGCAACCTCATCTATTTTATCTAGTGGGTTTACATCTCTCACAAGTGGGATAACCTTGACAGCATCCTGAAGGGCTCGAAGTTGTGATTCCGACATTTTTCTAGTCGTTAACCCTTCAATTGCATTTCTGACATCACTAATAACACTTCTGTACTCCTCAGCACTATTAGCGTATCTCAATTTTTTCAAAGCCTCCAAAAGAATCTTCTGTTTGTTGAGAAGGAGCTTTAAAGTTTCACGATACTCTGGATGTGGAATCTTGTCAATTTCTTCTTCATTAATCGGTTCTACAACGACTTCAATAAATTCCCTCTGTAACATATCTGCAGGCTCAAGGACGTTCCTAACAAAGTCTTGACGAGAGAGCTCGACTTTTTGGGAGCATACAAAAGATATTGGAATTATCAACCCATCCAAATAAATTTTGACATTCCTCAAATCCCGAAGCAATTTCTGGATTCCACTATCACTACTATACTTCAAGTGTTCCAGAAAATCTCTATCCAACATAAAATAACCTTCAACACGCCAGTTGAGCTGAATAGTTTCAGAGTTCAATACATCATCAATTTCATTTATTTCTTCGAGGGGCAATGGTTCAGAAACTATCTCAAAGTCTTTGTCTTGATACTTCCCCTTGCGTATTTTTGCTGAGATTCTAATTAACCTGTTATTGTGCGGGTTTGAGAATTCAATGTAACCGTTACTCTGCAACAAGTAAAAGACAATCGAGTCAAAAATTTTTGCTAGATCATAGACATGACCCGAAAATTCAAACTGGATTTTCTCGTAGTGAGCTTTTAATATTAACTGCTTTTTTCTTGGATACGAGTTGGATGTTTCAAGCTTTAAAGAATCAAATCTCGAGTCCATAAAAGTTATCTTTGCTCTGTCCAATGATATCACCATTGTAATTAATACAAATATATCTTTAACATTTTCGATGTTGATCAAAGAGAAGAGATAAAAACACATAGATTTATAATTACTACTACAAAAATTATTTGATATCAATTTAAATATTCAAAGCAATAATGTGTCAGTAGAGTTTTTAACAAATATTAAAGGATTTTTAATCTCTATAATAACGTTAAATCCTCTGAAAATATTTTAGATTTATGCTCTTCTATTGTTGACATTATGATATAATTGTTGACACGAGCCTTCCCAGAGGGAGGGCATTACATCTAACTATTGTATGAATAGTTAAAAATAAAGTGAGTTTGGTGCCTCACTGTTTATCTAGAATCTTTCAGGCTTTTGCTTTTGTGCTGCCCTTTTACATTTATTTTTCTGTCGATTTTGGTTTTTATTTTGGGGTAGGCTTTATCTGAAAGCCTCATCTTGTTTAAATAGAATTTTGTACCAACTCCTACAGGAGCACGGCCTTGTATGAAGTCAATAACCTGCTCATTAACCCCTGCTTCGACTGCAAGTGTATAAAACCACTTCCTAACTTTGTTAAACTCCACATATTTCATTTTCTTCGTGAGGTTGTTGTAGTTTATTACCCTATCGTCGAGCTCTTCGAGTTCATTAAATAACTTTAAAGGAGCATATACATAAAACGTTTTTTTATTAATGTTAAAAATGTTTAACTCGTACCGTGCACAGCCGTTTCCAATATCTTGGATTTTTTGATAGTCGAAGGTGTTGAAAAACTCGACTAAATGCTTCCTTCTCAATCCGCTGTAGACCGCGAACATTAACAACACCCAATATTTCCTCTTTTTGTTCTTTTTGTAATATTCGATGAGTTCCTTGAGTTCCTCATCCGAATAAAACTCCAGCCGGGGTTTTGACTGCTTTATTTTGTATTTCATTTTTATTTTCTCATAATCCTCAAACGTGATGATGCTGTTCTCGTAGAGGAACCTTGCCCACGCCCTGAGCGCCAAAATATCCATTTTATTGTCCCTGTCGGGCGTTGATTCGCCACTAGCGAAGGCTTTTACCTTTTTGATGTATCTCATCGCTGTTTCCCTCGAAACCCTCTTTGACACCCAATCTTCAAAATCTCTAATATAATCACTGTATTCGCTGAAAAAATCGTTTTGCAAGGCTGCGGACCTCAAGGTCCGGGGTTCAAATCCCCGCCGGGGCGCCACCACTTCTAGGAACTCTCCAATGTAGAACCTTTATTGCCTTCCAATCCAGAGGGATTTAAAAACTTCCAAAGACTCCCATATCTCATTTTTCCTAAGTATTAAATATACACCGAATCCAGCTAAAACAGCTATCTTCGACATAAAGATCAAACTTTGGAATAGAAGAGCGGTCACAAAAGGAACATAAGAACTAAAAGAAACACCAAGCTTTTTACGTGAAATAAGTGCCGTACCAATAAGTATAGTTAAGTAGCCAGAGAACAAACCTCCAACAGCTCCATATTCTCCAAATGGGGCTATCAACAATAGCCAAAAAATAGAAGAAACTAACGCCCCAAAAAGTGCCACAACAGTTCCATATTTCACGTATTTTGTTGAGTTTAGAGCAACTATGCTTGGATTATAGGCAATATACGTTTCAATTGCCATAAGGGCCAAGTAAAATTCATTACCAAGGTTAAACCCAAAAATTATTGAAAGGATCTCCCTTCCCAAGAGAATGAGAATAAAAACTATAATGGCTACAAAAAATGAGAGGATTCTCGTAGAAGTCTCGGCGAGTCTTTTTACATAATCCATTTCATCTTTCCCATATTTATAGGAATAAAGTGGCATTACCGCTGATTGGAAAACCTGAGGAAGATAAGTAAGCAAAAAAGCTGAGGAAAGAGAGGCCGAGACAATGCCAGCAACCCTTGGACTGGCCAGTTTTTCACTCAAAAAATAAGGGCCTTGGACTAAAAAAACTCCAGAGAGAGTTCCAAGAAATGCAAAAGAAGAATAATTCACAAGAAGCTTAAAATCTCTAGCTTTTGGTCTTCCAAATAGTCCGTTCTTAACTAAATAAAAAAATGCAAAAAGTGAGGTAGTTAAGAGAAGGAGTATGTAAGGAAGATAATAATTATCAGATATGAAACCACCGAGAAAGAAGAAAAACGCCAAAATCATTGCATAAGCATATACTTCTCCTCTGTGGAGGCCATAAATAAAGCTTCTAAATGTCAATTGAAATGCTCTCAGGGTTGACAAAAGAGCAAGATAAATATTAAACGGTGCTATGAGTATTCCCAAAAAAGGAAATAAAAATCCCCATGTGGCTATGGATCTTATTCTACTATTCTCCCCCTTTGCCAAAAACTCAGATGCATACTTGCCCAAAGCAACTGCAAAAAAGCTTAATGGTATCGCAATCAAAAAGGCCTGAGAGATTAGAGAATTTGCTATACCAAGCACTTCTACTCCAAACCTCCGAGAAATAACCGCGCTATAAATGAACCTACTAGCACCGAAAAGTGCAAGAGCAATTATACTCGCTATAGAATGCCGCACCATGAGTTTCTTCTCATAGCTCATAAAAGAAAGTAAATAAAGCAAGATTTAACCTTTGCGGAACCCAAGATAGAACCCAGCGACAAAGGCCCCAGTACCTGGAAGAATCCCTACTACCTTATCCACCAATGTTAAAGTTGATGTAGTCGCACTTTCTGCAAGATTGAAGAGTGCATCGGTGTTAATAGTTATGACTCCCTTCTGCTGAAACCAAAAAAGACTTAATAAATAAACCCCTACTAATGTGAGCACTATTTTTATGAACTTTTTAAGCGCGTAACCGGTTATAAAGCCCACTGCGGCTCCGATACTCATATCACCCATTACTCCACTAAGGTCAAAATTCATGACACCTCACCATTCACCCTTTTAGAAACTTTGGATTAAATATTTTTGTGTCTTGATTCGCTAATTACAAAATGCTTAAATGTTATGAAAGCTAAAATATTTCTACAACTAAAAAGTTTTAAGCTCAAATAATATGCACCATTAAAGGTGATACAAATGACAACCCCTATGGAAAGATTAAAAGAAAAAATAACGAAAGAAGTCCTGTGGATGTACATTCTTAGACTTTTAAAAGATCGACCAATGTACGCTTATGAGCTTAAAAATAAAATTAGAGAAAGCTTTGGGTTTGAACCAGCCACAGTAAGTAGTTATGTTGTGCTTTATAAGCTCGAACACGGTGGATATGTCACCTCAGAATGGCAAGAGAGCGGGACTGGGAGGCCCTCAAGAAAATATTACAAACTCACTGACAAGGGAGAAAAACTCCTTGAAGAAGGAATAAAATTTATGGAAGAGCTTTTAAAAAAGCTTAAATGAAGCTAACGTCCAGCTCCTCCTCTAGGTTCTTTGGCTTTTGCTCTTAATCCTTTGTAACCGCACTTCCTACACTTCTCTGCTTTCCAAGGGTTAGTAGCGCCACATCTCATGCATATATACTTTTTAAATATTCTTGCCTCAGCTTCAGGAAACCTCGCCATTTTAATCCCTCCATGATCTTGACTGTGTTCACTTACAAGCATTTCTTTTTAAGCTTTACCTTTTTTATCCTTGATACCGAAAGCTTTTTAATCAAACCTTGCTCTTTCACTTATGAGCGGGGGTGCCCGAGCCTGGCCAAAGGGGACGGACTTAAGATCCGTTGCCGTAGGGCTACGCGGGTTCGAATCCCGTCCCCCGCACCAGTTTTTATAGGAGATTCTGAAATAGTTTTGTATATAAAAACTATCACTCAAAATTCAGGCGCTTTTAAAGAAAAATTTTTATTTTCGAATATTTTTATTTTCGAATTATCGTTTTTAAATACTAGAGGTGAAAAAATGCCAACCTTTCTCTTTATGCCTGAAGTGGAAGCGGTCTTCGAAGAACTTAGATTTGGCGAAGGAGTTTTAATAGAGTACAATTCCCTCACCCATCCAGATTTGTTGCTTTATATGCTTATTCAGTGGGCAAAAGAGAGAGTATAAAGTCATCGTTGATGATAATCTTGATACATTTTACACCTTCAAGACAACGCTTGATCTATTAGGTCTTGATACTAGGATTTTAGAAGATATATTAGTTGTGAACTACTCCTCGCTCACGCAAGGAGCTTCGTGAGAGTTCATTCAGCATCCCGTTACCGGTAGCCTCACTCTCACTGGCCGGTTCACGCGGCCACTACCCCCTATCCTCCCGGAATCGGGGGCTACTTTGCACACCAGCCCTTACGGGCTGTCCAGCCTTACGGCTGTTACCAAGTCGTCGTTATATCGTTTACCTTCAGAGTATTTAAACCTTACCCACCCACCTCCCCTTTCGGAAGGAGTCTTGCAAGCAACGGGAAGATAAAAACTGGTGGAAGAAAGAGAGTTGGCAACGTTATCGGACAAATTCCAGTTAATGACGTTCGTGTAGAATCTACTAAGTACATAAGCCTCTTTAGTTCCACAATAGAAAAAGGGAATGTAATTAACCCGGTGTTGGGCCTTGATAGGGCCTTTTATGTACACAGTTCAAAAGAAGAAATCATGACATTATTGGGCAATGCTATAGCTTTTAAGGGAGACAAAAGAAGAATTGCATTCTATTTTGTCAATATTGATGTTCTTAACAATATCCATCCAGCAATTTTATCTTGGCTTGAGGAGCTTGCTACAACAGTAATACGAGTTCAGGGATATTTAGAAAAAATGAAAGTAATTATCATAAAATCAATAAACGGACCTCTAACCGGAAAAGAAATAGTTGTATCACTCAAAACATGAAACTTGTATCCTTGAATTGAAGAGCAGAGTTAGAAAAGAAAATCAAGACTTCTAAAATAATAGTGCAAACCCAAAATCCCTTTCTGAAGGTAAATATTTAAAATAAACCAAATAATTAAAGTCTCCTCAAACTTGGAAACCAATGCTTCTTGCCTTTTTTCTCTTTCTCTTCGTCCCATTCGTGAAGGATTTTAACAGCTTCGCTTGCAACTAAAGCGGCCTCTTTTTCTCCGACCTTTCCAAACTCATTGGTTATTCTATTAGCAAAAACTGCACAAACACAACCTGCCCTAAGTCCATAAATATTCGCTAAGGTGTAAAGCGTTGCTGCCTCCATTTCAAAATTCGTAACCTTTGCTTGCCTCAGATCATCTATAAGGTGCTTTGCAAAGCTTGGGAAGTAACCCTCTAATCCAGGCCTTGCTTGCCCCACATAGAAGCTATCAGTAGAGGCAGTTATTCCTACGTGGTACTTAACTCCTAAAGTTTCAGCAGCTTCAATCAATGCCAAAGTGACCTCAATGTCCGCACTTGCGGGATATTCGACCCTTACGTACTGCTTCGATGTTCCTTCAAGCCTCACGGCTGCCTTTGCTATTATCAAATCGCCAATTTCAATTCCGGGTTGAATTGCACCGGTAGAACCTACTCTAATGAAAGTATCAGCCCCTATAGCTGCAAGTTCTTCAATAGCTATTGCTGCTGATGGCCCTCCAATCCCTGTTGAAACAACACTTATCGGCACCCTTTTGTATTTTCCCGTGTGAGTTCTGTACTCTCTATGAAAAGCTATTTCTTTTGCTTCATTCCAAAGTGCACTTATCTTGGGAACCCTCTCTGGGTCACCTGGAAGGAGCACGTATCTCGCAACATCACCACGTTTGCATGCTATATGATATTGATACCCTTCCTCAGTTTGAGGTCTATCTGCAGGCATAAACTTCTTCATACCGCCACCTCCGCAATTATTTTGGAAAAGACCTATATAAAAGAAACCCATATAACAAGAGGGTGATAGTATGTTAAGATGCCAGAAATGTGGAAAGATGCATAAAGACTTCAAAATTATGTGTGACTGTGGAGGGGTTTTGGACTATGTCAAAGAATTTAGAGACGATTTTGACTCCTCACTTAAGAGAGAATACTTAGACGTGAGACGATACATTCATTTCATTCCTGTAAAGGAAGAATTTCTACCAAATTTAAGGCTTCCAATAACTCCAATTGTCGAAAGAGAAATAAAAGGCATTAGAGTTTTCTTCAAACTTGAGTACCTCATGCCAAGCGGGTCCTTTAAAGACCGAGGAACTTACGTAACAATATCCAAACTTAAAGAAAATGGAGTAAATGAAGTAACTCTGGATTCCTCTGGAAATGCGGCCCTAAGCTTGGCTCTATTTGCAAAAAACGAAGGGATAAAAGCTCACCTCTTCATTCCAGACCACACAAGTGAAGGAAAGAAAAAGCTTCTCAAGCGATTAGAAGCTGAAGTCCACGAAATAAAGGGTTCAAGAATGGAAGTACATAAAAAAGCAGTGAGCTTCGAGAAGGGCCTGTATATCTCCCACTGGTACAATCCCTATTTCATTGAAGGAACAAAAGTAGCCGCATATGAAGTTTATGAACAAATTGGAAATGTAGATTATGCCATAACTCCTGTAGGTAGCGGAAGCCTATTTTTAGGCCTTTACAAAGGATTCAAAGAGCTAAATAACCTTGGAAAGAGCAAAATCCCCAAAATGATTGCTGTTCAGGGAAAAGGTTACGAGAGCTTACGTGAGAAAAGCCATGAAGAGAGCAAACTTGCAGAGGGAATAGCAATTCCAGAGCCACCCCGAAAAGAACAGATGCTCAAAATCCTAGAGGAGACCGAAGGAACTTGTATTTCTGTTGGCGATGGAGAGATAAAAAGTGCCCTAAAAGAATTGACTTCCATGGGGTTTTTGGTAGAACCCACATCTGCAACGGCCTATGGTGCATTCAAGTCCCTTTTAGAAGAGGGATACTTTGAAACGGGTTCAAAAATTCTAATACCTCTCACTGGGTCAGGTCTAAAAAACCTCTAAACTGGAGCCGGGAGGGGGATTTGAACCCCCGTAAAGCGGATCTGCAGTCCGCCGCCTCGCCTCTAGGCTATCCCGGCATTTTACT
>QMUE01000011.1 GCA_003663535.1 Thermococci archaeon | reverse complement strand
GAACTCCGCTACAGGTTTAGAAGTCTCGGAATGTTTGATCAAGCAAAAAAACTTCTTAAAAGATTTAGAGACCTGGATAAGGTAATGGCTATTTTTGATCCTCGTTTTGATCCAACAAAGAATCCAGACGTTACGAAATGGGACGAACTGGAGCCAAAGCGTATTAAGGTTAAAGAGCTATCCATAGATGAGACACGCATTCCCGAGGAGTTCAAGCGAGTTTTAAAAGAAGAAGGTGTAGAAAAACTTCTCCCTGTTCAGGTTTTAGCCCTGCAGAATGACCTCCTTGAGGGAGAGAACTTATTGGTAGTTTCTGCAACAGCAAGTGGAAAGACTCTCATCGGGGAACTCGCGGGAGTTCCCAAGGCTCTCAATGGCAAAAAACTTCTCTTTCTCGTTCCCCTTGTTGCTCTGGCAAATCAGAAATATGAAGATTTTAAGAGGAGATACTCTAAATTGGAACTTAAAGTTGCCATAAGGGTAGGAATGAGCAGAATAAAGACAAAAGATGAACTTGTTGTGGTGGACACTGGAATAGATGCCGACATAATTATTGGAACTTATGAAGGCATTGACTATCTCCTTAGGGCAGGAAGAAAAATAGGAAACGTTGGAACTATCGTCATAGATGAGATTCACATGCTTGACGAGGAAGAGAGAGGAACGAGGTTAGATGGTTTTATTGCAAGGCTTAGAAAGCTCTATCCCAGCGCGCAGTTTATTGGGCTTAGTGCCACCATTGGAAACCCTCAAGAGCTCGCAAAAGAGCTTGGATTAAAGCTTGTTCTATACGATGAAAGGCCCGTTGCACTTGAAAGGCACGTCATTATAGCTAGAAATGAGAGTGAGAAGTGGCGCTATGTGGCTCAGCTGTGCAAGGCTGAAACAATGAGGAAATCCCCTCAGGGGTTTAAGGGACAGAGTATAGTGTTCACATTCTCAAGAAAGAGGTGTCATGAACTTGCGGCGTTTTTAACGAGTAAAGGCTTGAAAGCAAAGCCTTATCACAGCGGTTTACCCTACCATCAAAGAAAACTCACCGAAATGGAGTTTCAAGCCCAGATGCTTGATGTAGTTGTAACAACAGCCGCATTAGGGGCCGGTGTCGACTTTCCAGCATCTCAAGTAATATTCGAAAGCCTCGCAATGGGCAACAAATGGTTAAGTGTTAGGGAATTCCATCAGATGCTGGGGAGAGCGGGAAGGCCTCTATACCATGAGAAGGGCAAAGTCTATCTCATAGTCGAACCCGGAAGGAAGTATTCCTCACAAATGGAAGGAAGTGAAGACGAAATAGCATTTAAACTCCTCACCGCACCAATAGAGCCCGTTTACGTGGAGTGGAGTGATGAGATGGAGCAAGATCAGGTTCTGGCCCACTCATGTGTTTTTTCATGTTTAGATGATGTAGAGGAGGTTCAAAACAAATGTTTGGGTGCAAATCAAAGCGCCGAAAAAGTTCTTGAAAAGCTCGAAGAGTTTGAATTTGTAAAGTTAAGGGGTAAACTTGTAAGCGTTACACCATATGGAAGGGCCGTGAGCATGAGCTTTTTACTGCCAAATGAAGCTCAATTTATAAGGGAAAATCTCTTCAAAAGGCATCCAAAAGAGATTGCGATTAAGCTGTTGCCATTTGAGAACATTTATCTTTCCGGAGTTGTTCAGAGAGAGCTTGAAAGGGCCGTTAGGGGAAGGCTAAGCAGCAACATCTTTTCCCCAAGCTTTGCTTCGATTTTAGATGAGCTTGAAAAAGTTCTGCCAGAGGTTAGTCCAAACGTGCAGGATAAGCTGTTTTTAATTTACCAAGACTTCTTCATGTGTGAGGAAGAGGAATGCACTGAATACGCCATGGAGAGGGTTTCATCGCTTATAATCGAGCTCAGAAGACAAGGAAAACACCCGACCCAGATAGCGGAGTACTTCAGAAGACAGTATTCCCTTGTGGTCTACCCGGGAGACGTTTTTACATGGCTCGACAGCATAATAAGGAAGCTCGAAGCTATTGAGAGGATTTCAAAGGTGTTTAGGGCAAAGAAAGCGGAGTTCGAGGCAAGAACTTTGAGAAGAGAGCTCGAAGAGGGGAGAAAGTTAAGAAGGGATTAAAGAATCCACTACTCGACTATTATCTCTATTCCTTCAATATTATATTTTTTGTTCTCGTTTACTATCCATTCATTTGGATCGAGGATTATTTTCAGGGGCTTATCTTTTAGTTCAAAGATTACCTTTGCTTTCTCTTTAATCCAAACTTTCTTAACGAGTTTTTCTTTTGATGTTATTACCTCAATTTCGAGGGGCATTGTGAAGTTGTTTTTGTCAACAATTTCAAAAGTTAGGAAGTATTTATCATCCCTCTGAGTTACACTTAAGTTTCCTACTTCATAATCAGGCACTTTTGGGGTGTAAAACCATTCCTTGAAGAACCAGTCCAAGTCCTGCCCACTAACTTTCTCGAAAACGTTTTGAACGTCCGTTAAATTGCATTCTTTACCATGACACCCCCTCAAAAGTTCTCTTAAACCATTAAAGAAGGTCTCGTTTCCAAGAACAAACTGCAGAGAACGGAAGATGAAAGCACCTCCATAGTATCTAACACTATTCCTCACATCTGGATTAGATATACCCTCCTCATATGATTTAGCCAACGGCTTTCCATAGATGGGAAAATAAGTCAGTATATCCCCTTCAATTGAATCTAACCTGGTAGAATCTTCCAAACTGATGGCCATATAGGTGGCGAGACTTTCTTCTATCTTTCCAAGATGAGTATAGCTTCCAAACCATGCATGGGCAACCTCATGTCCAAGTGTTGATAGAAAGTCCGCTACCCCGACACTACCTTGAATACCAACTATTGCAACTCCTCTCTCTTCAAAATCCTCAAATTCCTCCCCATTTCCATAAGGTAAATCTGGATAAAAAATTACGTTGATTTCAGAGTACGGGACGATTTTTAGGAGTTCTGTGTAGCTCTCTATTATTTTCATGGTGACATTTGATAGTTCCCTAAAGCCTAACATCGTATTCTTTGGAACATAAACTTTTACCTTGGTGTTATTCATGGTGAATTCAGCTTCTTGGAAAAAGCCTCTTTCGTAGATATAAACAGAGCCTCCCAGTTTGGAGATATCAAGCCTTAAAGTTGTCTTATCATTCACATACTCCACTTTCAAGGGGTATTCAGACCTTACCTCGTATTTTGAAGGGAAGGTAACAAGAACAGTTCCATTAGAGTAGGGTCCAAGAATTCCCACGGGAGATATTGAAAAAACAAAGTTTTGCGAAAAGTATATCACGTGAGGATAGTTTTGTGGAAAATAAAAGCCCCCCAAAAATTGCCTGGAAAGTGGGGGCAAGTAAGCAAGTAGGAGACTTGTTCTTGTTTCGTATTCTATTACTCCCTGTATCGGTTTGTCTTTTGGATAGCTCACGTTCAGAAACAGTATCTTCGCTTCATAGTAAGGTAACGAGTAGTGAGACAGCTTTGATAAGTTAACTGGTTGGTCTTTAATTACCAAGCTCAAGTTGCCAAAGTTTGGAGATAAAATGTAAATCGTTGTATTTTCCTGGCTTCTGTTCATAATCAAAAAACTCCACTTAATTTTAACAAGATCGGGTGTAATTAAAGCACTCAGATTTCCAACAACAGTATAGGGGTGATAGGTATAATTAGCGGAAAGATCCCTAAAAACTTCTGTTATAACTGGTCCATATAACACCTTTGCACTTGGTTTTTCTGGATACAAAATACGAAGTTCTAAATTCTCTGCTTTAGGAATATTATGTTTTTCCATAGCTGGAGAAGTATCCCATGCTATCCAACCAACGAAAAGAATAAGGAGTACAAGAACTGCAAAGAGCATCTTTCTCTTCGACATTATCCTCCCTCCTATTTCAAATCATTTTCTCTTTGTTTTTATTATCTTGGCTAAACAAATAAGAGTATCTTTTCATCAAATAAAACTTTAATCCCTCTTTCCAAATGTATTTATTGATATCACACCCAGGTCCATTAGGATGCCCGTTTCTTCTTATTGACTCTGCAGCACAACCTCCCATACAAACTGGCAAAAGCTTGCATTTTCTGCATTCTTCATATTCTGTAGGATCCCGGGATTTCACATCATAATAAAAAGGATATATTTTTAGACTTCCGTCTTCTTGTATTTCTCCAATTTGGTACTCCTCAATTCCAACCATCTCCCAACATGGATATACCTTTAATTCTGGATCAATAACGTATCCGAATGGATGATCATACCCACAATAAATAAATCGCAAGTTAGGTCTAGTCCAAACATTAAAACCTCTTCTGTATGCCTCTCTCCATAAGTATGGAAGAGCTTTTTGGAGGTCTACTCCAGAGAAGTATATCCCACAATTAGAGTGGCAATAGGGAAAGTTTCCCCTAACAATTCCGTAAGAGATAGGTATATCATCAAGGCCTTCCTTTTTTAGAAATTCAAGTAATTCAGGTATTGTTTCAAAGTTAGTTTTGTCAACGTTTATTCTTAAACCTAAGTGAAACTTTTCATTGTTTACCCCATTTTTCAATAGTTTAATATTTTCAATTATTTCATCAAAAGTTCCTTCACCATTTGGCCTTATCCGTCGTTTATTATGAACTTCTCTAGGACCGTCTAATGTTATCTGCATAGAGTTCACATTATATTCGTTAATTGCTTCGATAAGCTCGTAGTTAATTAACGTTCCATTAGTGATAAAACCCGTTGAATAATCTCGAATTTCTCCATCTTCTTTCATTTCTTCTAACCGCTCTAATGTGTATCTACACCCTTTCCAATTTAGGAGAGGTTCTCCACCATAAAAACTGACTGAAATTAGTGGTTTTTTGTCCCCCTGTCTGTGGCTTTTTGCAAATTTCAAAATTGTTTCGATCTTATTTGGAGTTAACAATCCCCCTTTGGCCTTTCTATCTCCCTCGTAACAATAGGGACACGCTAAGTTACAAGAATAAGTCATTACTAATGTCAACCCAATACTCAAATTTTGCATAAGGTGAACATAATGCATCATTCTTGTAAACCTAATAACATTAAGTTCATTTAGTTTTTCGTCAACTATTACACCCTCAGAAACCATTTTATCTAACAAGTTTGAAGGCAATTTATCAAGTGTCTCATTTTCTAAGATTTCTTTTGTTTCAGCATCACATCTAGCTACTACGTTTCTAAGACTGTTAAACAGTAATATCATGTTATTCTCTTCGAAGAATAAGTTATATCTTGAAACTTTGTACATGTATTCACCTCCATATTAAATTTTTATAAAGTTAAGATTAAGAATTAAGAAAGAAATATAAGTAAAAATTCAGTAACAAACACAATCAGGCTGACACTGCTCATAGCATTCACAATACGTCCCAATACAGATAGCCAGCATTGGAATAATTACGGCAATGCATTTAGGTATGCAAACCCCTGGACAATATAAGCTACAGTCATCTCCACAAAGACCCGACTCAGCATAACAGGTGCATGATAAGTTCCCTGCAATTCCCTCTGTAGAACCTTTTTCGATAATCTTGAACTCCACATCATCCACCTCCCCAAGTCTTTTATGGTATATTCTCGTTGAAACAATAAATAAGTTTTACTGCAACTGATTTATAAACTACTGAAACTAATTTATAAATGAAGTGAAACTATCTACGAGAAAAAAAAAAGCAATGTTTATAAGTAATCTCACTGATTTTTAATAGTGAGTGATGAGCAGTGGTGGGCATTAGTGCAATAATCAGGAATGTTAAAGTACTCAAAGCTTTCATTTTCATCCAGAAGGAAGTCTTCTTTTCAAGGCGCTTTGACTTGCTCCTTCAATTCATAAGTTTAGGCTTAAACATCCTCTTTATCGGGATTTTTGCAAAGCTTATCACAATTAACGCCAACATCTCCCAATATGGCACTTCAAATTACCTTGACTATCTTTTAATTGGCTCAATAATCCACAACCTCGTCTTCCTGCCAAGGGGCAGCATTTCTTCATTTGTTTTGGGAAGGGTATTTCCAGTGTTATACAATTCACCCGCATCATTAACAGCAATCTTCATCGGGATTAACGCTTGGCGAATTCTGTGGAATTTGGGATTAACCTTAGCAATAACAGTTATCTACATCCTCTTTTTCGGATTGACCATTCACCTTAACCTCGGCGTTGCAATCGTTATCTTAAGCGGCGTCCTGCTAATCTTTGCCCTTGACATGTTTTCAGCAGGCTTTAGAATTGCTACTAAAGCAACGCAAGACCCATTAAATTGGTTCTTCAACATTACAGCCCAGCTTGTAAGCGGTTTATACTTTCCCCCAGAAGCACTACCAAAATGGCTTCAACCATTATCAAAAATCCATCCGGAAACATATATTCTCCAAATGGGCAGATTAACAATGGGTGGTGGATATTCGTTAGGACAAATCCTGCCCAGCTTGGTTAACATGCTGGTCATCACAGGGGTGATGTTACTCTTAGGGTACCTTACTTTTAGGTGGGGCTTTAACAAGGCGAGACAGTTGGGAACTTTGGGCCATATGTGAGGTGTCATAAGATGAGGGCCCACCTCTTAAAAGCAAACTGTGAGAACGGAAAACTGATACTGTTCCTGAGAGTAGAAGTTGATCTTGAGTATGCGTACAAGATGAAATTAAGCGGATTAGAAAAGGATGTCTTGGAGTTTATACTCCAGAATGGGAGTGTTACTCAAAAGGAGCTCAGCAAGAGGTTTGGAAAAGTCAAAGCCTGCAGGATTATTCAAGGGCTGGAAAAGAAAGGTTTGATAGAACGAAGGAAGAAAGGAAGAACTTATGTCATCCGGGTGATTTAAATGATCGAGTCTGTTAGCTTGACCAAGTTTTATCCGCCTCCGATAAAATCACTGCTCGATTTGAAAAGCCTCAAGGACTTTATCAAGACTCCTCGTGAAGAAATCCCTGCCCTAATTGACTTAAATTTCAAAGTTAAGGAGGGCGAGGTTTTTGGTCTTTTAGGTCCCAATGGTGCTGGAAAGACAACCTTTTGTAAGATTGCCAACGCCTTGGTAATCCCGACTCGGGGTAATCTTTACATTAATGGTTACGATTCGATAAAAGAGCATAATAAAATCAAGGGGAGAATATTCACGATTTTTGGTGGGGAGAGGGATTTGTTTGGCTTATTTCAATGGCGTGTAAGTGTGGAAAAGAACTTAAAGTTTATTGCAGAACTCTGGGGGATTCCTAAAGCTGAAGCTGAAAAGAGAATCAACTACGCTCTGGAGCTTTTGAATCTCAAGGATAAGAAAAACGAGTGGTATCAAAAACTTTCTGCAGGCATGAGGCAGAAAGTGTACTTAGCTTTGCCGTTAATACTCCAGCCTGAAGTTTTAATTCTTGATGAGCCAACAGTTTATCTCGACGTTTTTACAAGAAGGGAAGTGTGGAATACCATTTTAGACCTCTCCAAAGAGTTCGGGACAACGATAATACTCACTACTCACAATTTAAATGAGGCGGAAGCGTTGTGCGATAGAGTTCTAATTTTCAACAAGAAGAAAATTGCCGAGGGCAAGCCGAAAGAATTAATCGAAAAGTTCCAGGCCTTAAAAATGGAGAGGAAGCTGTTGGTCAAACTCAGGGGTAAAGTTGAAACTAGTAACTTTAACGGAATAGCAGAGAAGATTAAAGTTTATTCTCAAAACGGTTTCACTTATTTGGAAATTTACACTAAACAAGATCGCCTAAAAGATATCCTTGCAATCCTGACAAATTATGAAGTAGTTGACCTTCAAAACGAAACAATAACCCTCGAAGACGTATTCGCTCATATGTGCTCATTAGACATCTATGTTAACTCAAAAGTTGGGGAGAAAGTTAAGAAGGGAGTAGCAAATATTTGAGATTAACTTACCTTTACCTATCTTCCACCCTTAACTCAGGAGCTTCATATCACTGTTTATAGAACCCTAATTCTATGTAGTTGTTTCCAAAGATTTTGTAACTAGCCGTAAAGTCCTGGTTCTTGGAAATACTCCTTGTTCCGTATCTTGTTAATCCTGCAAGCACTATAATAAAGTTCTTTTCATTCCAGGGGTTCCTGATAGCCTGCAGTACCCCTATGGATCCATCATAGGGAATCGTGCTGTCCAAAGAAAGCTCTATGATGTTTTCATTCGTGATTAAGAAAGCGTGAAAGTCTTTAACAGCCCCTGGATTCCGTTTTAGACTCCAGCCCTTTTCATCCCGAACGAAAGTTATTGGGAGCTTATCATTAAGTTCCCCGGTGATTTTATTGGCCACGGGGCCTCCAATGAGAATTAAGTTTTCCTTCAAATCATCGTCTGTCAAATCTACATCCGCTTTAACTATTATTTCCGGACTGCTCCCATAGAACCAAATAAAAGATCTTTCAAGGCCTCTCTTGTAATCCTCTGCAGTCTCCCTATCGTATTCTGTTCCGCTCTTATCTGGGTTTTGAGTGCCGTAGACAATGATGACCTTTCCCATGTATTTTATCCTGTCCACTGCCCAAAGTCCTGTGATTGGAGTTCTCATTTTGAAGTATTCGCTGATGTTCTCCGGAGTTGCCCATTTTTCCATGTGTTCGGCCATGATTGGGGCGTAGTCCAACAGAGTTTCATTCTCCTTCCTTGTTTTCTCGAAGTGTTCATACTCCCTGAGAAAATCTTGGATGAGATACAAATCTGTAGACAGTTGAAGGCTTCTGAATTTAACAAAATCCTCTGGAACACCGCTTTTTAGAGCAAAGTACTCTGCGAGACTTTCTGTTAAGATTTCATTAAGATACTTGCTGAATGACCCAAAATGCCCGTAATCGTATGAAGTGGTCACAGGCATCTGGTTTCTGACTTCGTCTAGGTAATAGCTTTTGTTTTTGAAAAACTCGAAATTTTCTCCAAGAAAGTCCATAATGGGTGGATGTGTAAGCTCGTGAAATATTGTGACAACCTGCTGGAACATTTGTGCCTTGTATTTACTCGGAATAGCATATCCAATACAGTATGCTCTCTCCTCTCGGAATATTGCATGTGGGTGAATTCTAACTGAATAAGACAGCTCAACACGGTACTCCTGATAAGTAAACCCGAAAAACTCCCTGTATAGTTCTGGAACATTTTCCAGGTAGGGCGCTATGCTTGAGGTGTATTTAAGATAATCCTCCTTGTGAGCCTTGTAGAATTCCATAAAATTGCTCTCGCTGGCGAATTCCGCCAAAGGCCTTAAGTCTCCAAGGTTTGTTTCGTTGGGGAGGTAATCAAGCAGTGCCAATCTGCCACCCAAATCCATCATCGCGCTGTCTCGGGAATAATACGGAAGGGACTCGTCCAGAACTTCTCTAATGTATTTAACTGCCTCATGCTCTTTGTAGGGAGCGAAGTACGTTAGAACGTCCTGAACGTAATCCTGGGGGGCAATTATGAACGGGTCGCTCCCGTTAAACGCTAGAATATAAACCACTGAAAAGAGCTCTAAATTAGGATTTACTTCCACGGTCACTTGGGACTCTTGAGCTTGAGTTGCTCCCAAGGGGAGTGAAGAGAGGAACATTAATGTCACAAGGAATACCGCGACTTTTTTCATTTTCTTATATCCCCCCTGTTTGAGTGTAAAATCCGGCTTCTATGTACTCATCCCCTTCAATTATATAACTTGGAGAGAATATTTTTACGTTCTCTATCATCCTTCTTGTACTGTACCTGTCAACTCCAGCCACAATGAGAATGAAGCTTTTGTCACTCCATGGATTTCTAATGACCTCAACAACTCCAAACGCCTCCTGCGGAATTGGAGCAGATAATGGTAGGGCATCAAAAGTATTGCCCCTAGAGAAAAAGGCTGAGAATTCTCCTACTACATCCGGATCACGCTTTAATCCCCAAGTTCCATTCAGAATGAACTTAATCGGCATCTTATCCTGAACATTTTTTGTGAGATTATTAGCAACAGGCCCGCCAACAAGAATTAAATTTTCTTTCAAATCCTCAGCTGTTACTTCCCTATCGCTCTTAATTATGATCGAAGGTGAAATATCATAAATAGTGGAGAACAAAGCACTTAGGTGCTCTTTCAACCTGAGTGCAGTTTCCTTATCATACTCATTACCCCTCTTATCAGGATTTTGAGAGCCATATACAATAACAATCCTTCCCGCGGAATAAGCTCTATCAAAAAACCAAAGCTGAGTAACGGGAACTTTTCGCTTAAAATAAGATGCAACATTCTCTGGGTTGGCTATTCCCTTCAAGTGACTCACTAAAACTGGCAGGTAATCTGAAAAAGTCTCTCCTGGCTTTTTGCTTTGCTCAAAAGCTTTGAGCTCCCTGACAACTTCATCGAGCAAATAATAACCCAGCGACAAATCCTGAAGTTCGCGGTATCTTGCCATCTTCATCAGGCTAGTGTTAGAGGTTTTCGCTAAATATACGGCAAAGGATTCTGTTAAAAGCTCATTCCAATAGTATTCATTCAAATAGGGCTCCGGATCCAGTGAAGTCCATGCGGGAAGTTGCCTCTGGACTTCATCCACGTAATAAGTCAGATTTTCAAAAATTCTAGGATGCGAATCCATTAAACGGTTTATATAAGGGTGAGTGAACTCATGGAGCATCACCATCCCCCGCACTAAATGGTCACCTTGGGCCGTCATTATGCATATTGCCGAATCTCTCGTGTATTCACTATAGGGATGTATCCATAGGGAATATGAGAGCTCCACTTTATAGCTGGTGTAGCTCCATCCAAAGAACTTGACAAACTTTTCCGGAATGTCGTTGGGCAGTACTTCCTTGAGGGGCGTTACAGCCTTTTCATAAACCTCCTTATGCTCATTGTAGAACTGGATGAAGTTGCTTTCCTTTGCAAATTTTGCCAGCTGCTTATAAGGTTCCGTTAGAAGAGGGTCGCTTTCACTCATGTTCCCAAGATAAGGCATTTTCACTAAGTTCCTAGCAAACTTACGTATCGAGCGATCACGAACATAGTACGAAAAACTTTGAGGGATTAAATCCCTAATTAATCTTACAGCCCCACTATTCGCATAAGGAGCAAAGTAAGTTAAGACATCACTTATGTAATCCTGAGGAGCAACTATAAACAGATCACTCCCGTTAAAAGCTAGAATATAAACCACAGCAAACAATTCAAGATTCGGATTAACCTCAACCGTTACTTGCGGTTCCTCTTGTGAAAGTGCAAACTGTGGAACTGTGGAAAGAAACAATAAGAGGAAGATAGCTAAAGAAAGCTTTTTCACTATCCCGCCCCCAGATGTCCCTAAATATACTTCCATGAGTATATTATGCAGTTATTAGTTATAAAAATTAAGGAAGATATTAACCTGTAAGCTGTAAAATCATCTGCGCCGGATCTCTTATCGCCGGTCCCAATCCGAGTATATAAACTGCCAAATACCAAAATCTCCTCTCTTCCTCATCGGGCACTAAATACCTCAACCCGTAATAGACGACAACCAATATGAACACTATCCAGGGGTAATAAACAAACGCCCCGAACTTTTGAACCAGAATGTTCTCAATCCAGTGGACTTCTCGGTAGCCGTAATAATGGATGGCCACCACCGTCGAGCCTATGTCAAAGATGTGGGCAAATACAGGGAAGAGATACAACTTTTCAAAAGGTCTAAACTTATAATAAACCAAAATCGGCAGGAAAAAGGCCATGGTATAGAAAAGCGTCAGCTCATATGGCCTCCAGCTTTTGGCATTTGTTACAAGAAGATAGTTTGCATAGAAGGCTAAAATTGTTCCCCATCCAACAGTTATTTTTGGATAAGTTTTTAGCTTTGAATCTGCAAAGAGAGCCGGCAAGATCAAGAAAAATGCAGTAAAGAATATCCCGGGAGTCAAGATGAGGGGGTGAGGCTCTAAAACCCCTCCATCAACCAGTGCCCTAACAGTTGCTCCAAAGACAACCATTGGGGTAACGGCATAGAAGAGCTTTTCATCAACCTTTATCTTGAGGGGCTTTATTATCCACCTGTATGTGTAGATTATAGCCAATCCCAAAATAACCGCATAAACAATGGTATTGTAAGGGTTATATCCCTCTCTCGTGTACATCGGTTCTATAAAATACTCCCATAAAAACCTCTCTACTGATTCCATTTTACATCCCCAGAAGGCTTCCCTTTGCTCCCTTAAAGCTTTTTCTACCCAAGAGTGAAAAGGCTAATAAGAAAATATCGCTAATAAGTCAGTTAAGGTGAAGTATTATGCCAATGGGGCCACCAATTGTTCCCGGACTTTTTGCTGCAATGGGATTCATGGCAGTGATAGCAATATTGATTGCTCTTGTGATTGCAGGGTTTTTCCTGATGCTTGGAGCAAAGTTTGCCGGAATAGAAGGAGCTAACCTTGGGAAATCCATGATAGCAGTTGTTGGCGGGGGAATTTTGGCCCTGCTTACAGGATGGATGCCGGTTATAGGATGGATTTTGGGAATCATAGCCTACATCTGGGTTATAAAAACAGTATTTAACACGGAGTGGATAAAAGCAACAATAGCATGGCTGATGACGATCATTGTAGAGATATTGGTGGTGTTTGTTTTTGCACTGATCTTGGGCATAAGTACTGCTTTTCTTTGATTTTCTAAATTTTAAAAAAGAGGAGAAAAATCAGTTATTTTTGTTATTTTTATGTCTGTATTCGTAGGCTATGTTGCCGTCAATTATTGTGTAAACGTCCTCCTCACCCTCCTTGTAGTGAAGGATCGGCTTATCCAAAAGATCAAAAGTCTTCTTTAGATCGTCTTTTGTGGCCAGAATTATCTTTTTCTCCACGTGGATTGGGGCCCCTTCCGTTATGTAAGCTCTCAGATCCTTGAACTCATTCTTGGGTCTCTGAGCCCTGATTGTATAAACTCCTCCTATAAGGGGTGTTAAGAATAGCAATGCTAATATTGGAGCCACTTTCTTTGCAGTATCGGCGTAGAAGGGCAAGCCAACAATACTCACCGCCGTCCTCTTTGTGCCTTTTTCTATTACTGCTTTTTGCATGCTTTCTTTTTCATTAGTAAAGTAGTAAAGACCAGCTCCGGAGTCCCTAACTAGAGATGAGCTGTGTTCAAAGCTTTCGGTTATTTCTCTTCCATAAACGCTCCCTTTAAGATTGATCCTTGTAATAAATGTTATTTTTCGATTTAACCTCTTCAAACCGAGCTGTTCTATTATTTGGTTTGTTCTGTTTCCGAGTTTGGTTAAATTGAGCTCATACTGTACGGTAAATTTACCATCCTT
>QMUE01000010.1 GCA_003663535.1 Thermococci archaeon | reverse complement strand
TCTTAAATAAAAAGGGACCCTACTCATATATCATATTTGGTTTTCAATAATTATAACCATTTTGTTGCCTTCTTGCCCAACTTTTTTATACTCTGAAATCATAATTTTTACCAGAGATTTTAAGTTATATCAACAATGTGGTGATAACGATGCCCAGCAATTGGGAGAGGATAGTCTCGATTACAAAAGGAGGGGTAAAAAGTATCGGAATGATCAAACAAAAAATTCAAAGAGGCAAAAAAATAGCCCTACTCATTGACGGCCCAAACATACTGAGAAAAGAATTCAATGTACATCTTGAAGATATTGTGGTTGCTCTGGAAGAACTTGGAAATATCAGAGTTGCTAAAGTTGTTTTAAATCAATACGCTCCTCAAGGGCTTATTGAAGCCATTGCAAATCAAGGGTTTGAACCAATAATTGTTGCTGGAGAGACAGGGGTAAAACTCGCAGTAGAGGCTATGAGAGAGATATATAACCAAAATATAGATATAATTGCCTTAGCCACACGAAATGCTGAATTTTTGCCCATAATATTGAAAGCAAAAGAGAAAGGGAAAGAAACTGCCATTATCGGTATTGAACCTGGATTTAGTGTCGCTTTAAAACATGCTGCTGATTATGTAATAGCCCTCGAAAGAGGTGAAGATAATGAGGACATCATTATTCAAGATACTAAAAAGAGAAGAAAGAAAATCTAAAGAGAAAGAAGTCCCTAAGGGCCCCCCAAAGAGCATAGGGCTTATAATCGACGGGCCAAACATACTGAGAAAAGAATTTGGAATAAAACTTGAAAATATAAAAGAAGCTCTAGAGAAAATCGGAAAAATCAGAGTTGCTAAAGTTGTTTTAAATCAATACGCTCCTCAAGGCCTTATTGAAGCGATAGTAAATCAAGGGTTTGAACCAATAATTGTTGCTGGAGATACCGACGTAAGAATCGCTATTGAGGCGATGGAGCTCATATACAACAGCGACATAGAGGCAATAGGGCTTGCTACGAGAGACGCCGATTTTCTCCCAATAATAAATGAAGGAAAAAGAAAAGGAAAGGAGACAGTTGTTATTGGTATAGAACCTGGTTTCAGTGTTGCCCTTCAAAACGCTGCTGATTACGTTATAAGAATGGAGGGAAAAAGCGAAGAGAACGAAGACTATGAAGAATAGCAATCTTATTTTTCAAATTCTAGTTTTAGTGAGGTGTGTTCTCTTTTAAGTGTTTCAACTATTTGGGAGACCTCTTCACTAAGTTCTTTCAGTTTTTCTGAAAGATTACTAAGTTCATTTATGATGGCTTCTAAGGTTCTTTCACTTTCTTCAACCTCTTCCATGGCCTCAGCAAGCTTTTCTTCTTCCTCTTTCTTATAAACCTCAATTTGCAAGCTATCGTAGTTCCATTCTATCTCGCCCTCACAACATTTTCTGGTACAACTTTGCCTCGTGTTAAAGCAAATAGGACCTTTCTAACCTTGTTGGCATATCCATTTGCCCTAACAAAACCAGTTGAGAGCCTGGGCATCAGGCACCACCATAATGCTTTAATGCACTATTAAATATATATCCATATTGGTGATCGAATGAACATCTTGATTTTTGGCCCTCCTGGTTCTGGAAAATCCACTCATTCACGGAGAATCATTGAAAAATATAACCTAGAATACATAGCCTCGGGGGATATAATAAGAGCAGAGATAAACAAAGGAAACGCTCTTGGAAGGGAAATGAAAAAATACATAGAAAAGGGTGACCTTTTACCTGACACTGTCATAAACACTCTAGTCCTCTCAAGACTAAGGAGGAAAAGAGAGAACTTTATTATCGATGGATATCCAAGAACAGCCGAACAGGTTTTAGCTTTGGAAAATTTCCTTTACGATCATGGAATTAGAATAAAACTTGCAATTGATATCTTCATCTCAAAAGAAGAGAGTATAACGAGAATTTCCGGAAGAAGAATCTGTAGACAGTGCGGAGCAGTCTATCATATAAAATACAATCCCCCCAAAGTTCCTGGGAAATGTGATATTTGTGGTGGGGAGGTTGTTCAAAGGGAAGATGACACACCAGAGATAGTATCAAGGAGATACGATATTTATATCAACAACGTGGAACCAATTATCAAGTTCTACAAAGGTCAGGGGGTGTATGTGCAGATAAATGGTCACGGAGGAATCGAAGAAGTGTGGGAACGAATCAGACCTCTTTTAGATTACATATGGAATCGAGAGAAGAAAAGGGAAGAATTCGAATAAAATACAAAATTTGATAAATATTGCCTCGTGAAAGCCCCGCCCTTCAGGACGGGGAGGAGGTCAGCTCGACAAACCTGATAGGAGAAGTGTCCCATGGCAGAGTACTTTGATAAGATAGCCCACCGATATGATGAGTGGTATAAAACTAAAGTAGGAGCATACGTGGACAGAACAGAGAAAAAATTAGTGTTTTCCATGATAAAAACTAAACATGGGGATGCTCTTGATCTCGGATGTGGAACAGGGAACTATACATTGGAACTCTATAAAAGGGGATTCCAAGTTGTTGGGGTGGATATAAGCAGAAGAATGTTAAAGATCGCACAGAAGAAGCTCCCCAATGCTAAATTCATCAAAGCAAATGCATATTCGCTCCCATTTGAAGATAACACCTTCGATCTGGTATTAAGCGTGACAATGCTTGAGTTCATACACGAACCAGAAAAAGTGTTGAGTGAGGTTTATAGAGTCTTGAAACCCAGAGGAGAAGCTGTAATAGGCACCATGAATGGTAAAAGCATGTGGTTTATCTTTAAACGTATGAAAACCCTTTTTGTTGAAACTGCTTACAGATATGCAAGATTCTATACTCCAAAAGAGCTTGAAAACCTCATGAAAAATGCAGGTTTTAAAGAGACTAAAAGCAGAGGCATTATTTATCTCCCTTCTTTTTTCCCCTTTGTTAATATTAGCGAAAGGCTTGATGAAAAGTTTAGCGATAAGCTAAAGAACTTTGGGGCCTTTATAGTTGTTAGGGGAGTTAAAGGTGATTAGACTCATAACAAGAGAAGAAGCATTTAAGAGGGCTGAGCGAATAAAAAAAGAAAATGAGATTATTTATGGAATACCTTTTGAGTCAGAACATAAATACTTACCTACTGATGTTCTAATCCCCACTCAGTGGCAATTGAGCGAGAAAAAACTACTAGTGGTACTTCAAGAGATAGTGCATGGATATGATGCTCCAGTAATTGTTTTGGAGCACAAGGGGGAATATTACATTTTAGACGGGCACCATCGAGCTTATGCCAGGAAAAAACTTGGATTCTCACAAGTCGAGTCGATAATATTAAGGCCCATTCGAGATATTCCAACAAAAATCGAGAAGTCCGCAAAAAAAGCAAAGTTAAACAGTTTAGACGATATCATGATTGTTAAAGAATAATATTGGTGATATGAATGTGTGAATACATTTTTGAAAATGGTGAGAAGTGTAAAACAAAAGCTCTAGCTGGCTCAAAGTATTGCTCACTCCATGTCCCCCTTGATGAAGGAGAATTACTTTATGGAGAAAGATTAAAAGAGATTAAAAAGAGAGCATTTGAAAGAAAACTAGAAAGAGGGATCCGGTATTTTGAAGGTATTCAATTGTATGAAGCCAAGATCTCAAATATGACAATTAAAAATCCTCTTGTATTGAAGAACTCAAAGATAAGAACCCTTATTGTCGAGAATTCTGATTTAAAGGGTTTATCTCTCTTCAATTCTGAAATTGGGAGAGTTATATTAGTAAGCTCATCCATAGGAACAATATGGATAAAAAATTCAACCCTTTATGGATTTAATGCCCTCAACATTGAATTCGAAAATTCAATCTCCATAAAAAACAGTGCAGTTAGGTATCTGATGATGAATTCTGTGCAGCAGTCCGAGAGGAGAATAAAAGGCGAAGAGGAGTATGGAGAAAAAGAAAGCATTCATGGAAGAATAGAACTCTCTGATCTTAAAAGAGTTAGAAGAATAGGGATAAACTCCCGTTATCCTCTGCTTAAAGAGATTTTAGATGAATATGGAGTAAATCCCTCCAGGATATCGAAAAAGCACGTAAAAGCAAAAATACTTCTCATAAAAAATATAGAGTTTGATCCAAATCCAAGATTCAAGCGACAAGTAAGAATTTTTATTAGAAACTTTAGTGGAACCCTTCAATTTGAGAATCTTGAAGTTCTAGGTCATGTTGAGATTAGAGGCGGAAGGCTAAAGGTCCCCGAGTTCATACACACACTCATTCACAACAACCTAGTGTTCAGGGGGAGTACCTTTTACGGAGATACGACATGGAACTTAACTGTGCTTCCAAATCTCCCAGCAGAATTAAGTGTAAAAGGATTTGTGATCCTTGAAGAGTGTGACTTTAATAATCCTACAATGGAAGAGTTTTTCTACAGATTAGCAAGAATCACATGGGAAAAAAGTGGAGATAAAGAGAAAGCAGACGAGTACCACTATTTAGAAATGCTCGCACGGAGGAAACAAAAAATGGGAAGGTATATGACTTATTTGCCTAAACTCGGGATTAGTGTAAAATTACCCTCTTTTCCTTTTAGAAAGGCCAAAACCAAAATAAAACACTACATACACCTTTTAGAAGGCCTCTTTGAATGGTTTTTTGCAGATTTAACATGCAAATACGGAACAGATTGGAAAAGACCAATCTTGATCTGGATAGCTATGGTTAATTTTGCCTTTCCTACGATTTTCTATATTACCAGAAGTGTAACAAGTTTTGGTGTTCCTTTAGAGAGCTTCTTAGATTATGAATACTTTAGCGTGGTAACAGCAACAACTCTAGGCTATGGAGATTTACATCCCATTGGAATTGGAAGAGTGTTCGCTTCCCTTGAAGCTCTCTTCGGGATGTTTATGTGGGCAGTTTTCCTGACGGTTTTTGCAAGGAAATACATGCGTTAAGTTTAATTTAAATGCACATGAAGTAAAAGAGGGATGAAAATGAAAGCTGGATTAATAGTAAACCCAATAGCTGGTATGGGGGGAAGAGTGGCTTTAAAAGGAACTGACGGAGTAGTGGAAGAAGCTATACGGAGAGGCGCTGAACCAATGGCAATCGAGTTTACGAAGCTTTTTCTGAAAGAACTCTCCCATTATGATGTAAGTATCAGGTTTTTCACAGGTCCCAATGGATTAGGGGAAGACGCCCTCAAAGAGTTTGAATTTCCATATCGCGTCATCAAGCATAGAAAAATTGGAGAAAAGGAAATTTTAGGTGTTAAAATCCCGGACACCAACAAAGAAGACACAAAAACACTCGCAAAGTTCATGAGCAAAGATGTTGATATAATTGTATTCGCAGGCGGAGATGGAACCGCAAGAGACATTTATGAAGCAATAGATGAAGAAAACCCAATATTAGGAATTCCAACTGGTGTCAAGATGTTTTCAGGAGTTTTCGCTACATCTCCAGAGGATGCAGCAAGGCTTTTAGTTGAATTCACAAAAGGAAATGCAAAACTAATTGAGAAGGAAATTCTTGACTTGGATGAGAATGCATACAGGCATGATGAAGTAAAGGCCCAACTCTACGGAAAATGCCTTGTACCTTATGTTGAAACACTTATACAAGGTGCCAAAGAGGCCACTCCACTTGACGAGGAGGAAGAGCTTGAGGCCATAGCCAATACTCTGGTGGAGGAGCTTGAGGATGGAATCTATTTCCTAGGAGCGGGTTCTACAATAAAAAAGATAAAAGACAAGCTTGGAATCAATGGAACACTTTTAGGAGTTGACATAGTTGAAATCAAAGATGGAAAAGTGAAACTGCTAGTAAAAGATGCTCAAGAAAAGGATTTGCTTAAATACATTGATAAACCCCCAAAAATAATAGTGACCATTGTAGGGGGCCTTAACTTTCTCTTTGGCAGGGGGAACCAGCAGTTTTCTCCAAAAATTTTAAGCCACATTCCTAAGGAGAATATTACAGTAGTGGCTAGTCCAACCAAGGTTAGAAGGCCAATAAGAGTTTATACCGGGGACAGAGAAGTTGATGAAAAACTCAGGGGGTATATAAAAGTTAGAATATCTCCTTGGGCTGAGAGAATGGTGAAAGTAATATGATAGGTGTAGTCCTAGCTGGAGGCAAATCAAGCCGTTTTGGAGGAGAAAAACTCCTCTATAAAATTAATGGAAAACCCCTGATACTTCACACAATAGAGAGACTGTTAAACGCCAAAAAGATAGAAGAAATTGCCATAGTAACCTCTAAAGAAAAAATGAAAAGCTTTGAAAAGCTTGGTTTTAGTGTTGTTGTTGATAAACTCAAAATAGGCCCAATAGGGGGAGTTTATACTGCCATATCCAACTTTGCAGATGTTTTTGTAGTTGCGGGTGACATGCCCCTCGTAAACCCCAAATTCGTTGATTGGATTGTAGAAAAATTTCATGAGTCTAACGCTCTGGTATGTGTGCCAAAATGGAAAAATGGATATCTTGAACCCCTTCACGCCGCTTATTCCCAAGATTTTTTGGAAATGATTAAAAGACAAATAGAAAAAGGCGAATATATGCTTGGGAAAGCAATAAGGGCCTCAAGCCCTTGTTACATAAAAATAGAGTCCCTACCATTGGAATGGCAAGAGAGTCTTTTCAATATAAACGCAAAAAGTGATTTAAAAAAGATTAAAGGCCTTTCGCGAGTATAATAACGCTGTCAAGTACCTTGGGCTTGAATTTTTCCACAAGATCTTTTTCAATTATCGTACGGAGCTTTTTGAAGCCAAGTCCCCCTGCTCTGCTGAGCAAAAGAGGGAAATCTTCTTTCCTGCCCCAAAGATAGCCCGTGACAGTAGACCCCCTATAATAGACCTCTTCGAGAACATAATAAGAGTCCCCAATCTTTCCACTTTCGAAGTAAACTCTGTCATCTATTCCGGCTATTCCATCTTTAAACGCCACAAACCAGTGATGGTATGAGCTCTGAAACTTCCCTGCGATCATCTCCAAGCCTTTAACGTCCTCCCAAGAAAATTCAAAGACCTTCAGTCTAGTTTCCATGCGTGGGAAAGAGCTTAGATCAAACTCCACAAAGCTGGCATCGTGAAGGATATCTCTTATCCCCAATTTTTCATAGAAGCCGATTGCTGATTTTTCGGGTGTTACGGTAATTAGCTCACAGCCCTTCTTGGGGGCTAGCTCTTCGATAAACTTAACAACAGTCCTTCCCACTCCGTTACCTCTAAAGTTTTTATGCACCTCAAGCACATCTATATGGGCAATTCTCTTAATCTTCCCCTTTATGGGCTCCTCGCTTATCAAAACTTCCGCATTCCCTATTACCTCCCCGTTTTCTTCCGCTACAATTGGAAATTGGCCCTCTAAGAGAAGATTGCTTAGATGAACTGCACAGGTTTCGATGCTCATCCACGGGCCGCCATGAAGATAGCGCTCTTCTATATTAAGCTCCTCATAACTGGCCTCTTTACCCTCGCTTTTCTTTATCCATCTCTCAACCCCAGAGCAGTGAACCCGGACTATGCCTTTGCAGTCTTCAAGTCTTGCCACTCTGACTTCCATAAAGACCACCTAAAAAGCAAGAAAATCAAAGTTCTGCCTCGCTCAAGAACTCAAGAAGATCCAAAAGCCTTCTATCATCGATCTTAGTGATGTATTCGCTCACTTCCTCTCTTCCTATTTTTCCATCCTTATATAGAGCCACTGCTTTTACACCCTCAAAGAACTCCCTCATATCCTCAAATGCATTCGTAAACATGTCCATGTTGTTGTAAACCACCTCAAACTGATCTTCCATCATCATCTGCCATAAAACATCAATCAGCGAGTCAAACGCTACATCGAAATATTCCGTGTTCCTTGCATGTAACATTGCATAAAGACACTCATGTAATGCTGCCTCATAACTTTCTTTATCCTCGAATATCTCTTCAAAAACCAAGTGTATTTGGGCCCTCAAATGATTGTTACCAAGCACTTGAGGAAGTATTCTAGCTAATTGGGCCTTTGCTTTTGAGATTTCTCCCATTTCAAACGTGATGTATGCCTTGTGTATCCTAATCTGAGCGACATTTTCTTCTTTTCCAAGATCATCAAGAACTTTTTCAGCCTTGTTCATAAGTTCTAAAGCTTTCTCATATTCCAAAAGCTCCTCGTGAATGAGCCCCATGTTGTAGTAGATTTTTGCAATATTTTCAAGGTTTCCTTTTTCAGTCTCTTCTTCAAGCAATTCCCTATACAAATCAAGCGACTTTTCAAGTTCTCCTAACAGATAATACAAATCAGCAAGATGATATTTGGCCTCAAAACTCCCTACCGCTTCCACAAGTTTCTCAAATTCTTCAATCTTGTCGATGTTTAAGAATTCAAGAAAGTAATACACCACAAGTTTATACAGCTCATAGTCTTTACACTCAGGGGCCAGTTTTTCGGCCTTTTCAAGAACCTCCTGTAAGTCCTCTTCACTCAGCTCGTCAACCTTGTAATAGAGCAAACTTGCCAATCTTTTGCAGTCTTTCTCCTGAATTGCTTTAAGGATTTCCTCCATTTACCGCACCTCAAAAAATTTAGGCAAGATAACATTTTAACCTTACGCATAAGCTTTTTAAAATATAATTGTCAATAGTAATTTAGATAACTGTCATTGGGGGGGAAGTATGAAAAATGTCGCGTTGCTGACCCTCTTATTCCTTGCCCCATTTGCCTCTGCCTATACATT
The DNA here is from genome assembly GCA_003663535.1 of Thermococci archaeon. Classification (GTDB taxonomy): domain Archaea; phylum Methanobacteriota_B; class Thermococci; order Thermococcales; family Thermococcaceae; genus Thermococcus_A. The sequence continues at coordinate 4,574 of QMUE01000010.1, read as the reverse complement.
CAACTTCTCCTCAGATGTTTACACCGTGATAAGAGATCCCACCTTCGCATGGGCAGATGTCGGCAGTACAACCTTCGAATGGAGGGGATACGAGTTAAACACGACCGAATACCTATATTGGGCAGGTATACTTCTTTCTGGAATAGGAAACTGTACATTGAGCAGTGACATCAAGCTAAGGGACAAAAAAGGAGAGTCCTTTTATATGTCCTATGGGACCTCGGGAAGAATGGACGGGGTTTCTTATCTGCCAATTTTCATGCCAGATTTATATTCACATCACCATGATCTGGACCGCGGACCTTATGTTCTTGACATCAGCCTAAAAGTTAGGGAATGCGAAGTCATGGTAAAAGAATTTACGTTTATAACATCAAAAATTAAGCCAAATGAGCTTCCTTTACTTCTTATACCATCCAGTTCGTGTTCTGTGGAAGAACCAAAGGTCGGTGCATTAGAGTTTGCAAACAAAACCTACTGGAGAGAATTTGAGCTGAACTTCACATTCCTCCACGATGGTAGCGATGTTGATCTCGTGAACGGATGGAAAAGTGAATTCTGTCCTATATTGAACATACATGATGGGAGAATATGCCTAGCTGAGGATTACTGCACCAGCTATTGCTCAGCTAATATTTCTTCCGGGATTTACAACGTAAAATTAAAGCTACAAGAGGGTAATTTGTCTGTCAAACTATTTAAAAATGGAATCGCGTTTGAAAAAACTGTCCAAGTTCAACATCCCCTTTATTTAGCATCTCTAGGCGCTCCATGTTCTCATGTATTCGTATACAACGTTACCTTTTATGGCGTTGAAGGAGACCCATCAGAAACTTTTTACACAAGGAAAGAAACGTATGGAGGATTTATTCTCGCCATAGCGGTCTTGATTGCGCTTATAATAGGAATTAAAATGAGGAGGTAAAGATTCGCATTTGTTCCCTTATTCCGCAGATATGAAGAAAGCGTGAAGGCTAAACCATTATTTACTGAACAGTTTCGGGACAATGCCAAAGTTATCCTGATAGTATCTCGCAAGAGAGAAAATTTTTAAAAGAAATTAAAGTAAAAACAAACAGGGATATTATGAAAACTCCAAAAATAAAGCCCCATAAAATGGGAATATTTTTGCTTCTTATCATTATTCTCATTCATGTCCCCCCAGCAGAGGCGCTTGATCGCGCAAAACTTCTTGATGGAAACTTCAGTAATCCTCTTTATGTGGTAATTCATCCGAGCTATGAGGCTGAGTGGGTTGATTTTGTCTTCACCACAAATGGATCCTGCAACGCATCGGCCCGTTATGTGGTTTATCAATATAGAGAAGTTGTTAGAGAAGGCTCAGCAAAAATTAAATGGCTTGGAAAAAACTTGCATGTAAGAGTTCCGCTGGAACTTTATGATCAGTTTACCATTTACCTCTTTCCAAACTTCTCCTGCGAAGTGACCCCGCAGGGATATGGACTTTATGCAACACTGGATTTAGAAAGGCTAACATCTCTCACCTTCAAAACTGGAGAAGTAGTTGAATATCAAGAAAAATGGGGGAGAACTAGAACTCCTCCATTGGAGCTAGTTTTCAATGATTCAGGGAAGCTCTTGGGAATCGATGCGTTTCTTTATGAGTATAGCGGGAAAGAAGTTTCAGGCACGTTAAGATGGGAAAATGGAAGCAAAAATTTCACAGTTCCAGTAAAGGATTGGTGGATATGGATTCCAGGAGGAAATATCAGCGGGGAAGTAGCTCTCCATCTAAATCTTCCGCCCAACGCTTCCACAATTGCAGTAGCTTACTATATCAATGAAAGAAAGCCGATAAATGAAGATCTTCTCATAAATCGGAAGAACCGCACATACTTTGACTTCCCGTTTGGAGGGGAGTTATGGGACACTGGTCACATCGACGCATGGTTTGAGCTGGCTGATGAAGGAGATATATTGGTTTTCGATTTTGGCAATGAAAAAACATCAAGAATATTCGTAAAGGACAACAATATATGTATTGAGCTGCATACGCTGTATTACGGTAAAAAGAAGGAATGCTTTACATTTTCGCAAAGAAGAATTCATCACTTGCGATTGTCCTTGATAAGAATTCCCAATGGAGAGCGAACCTTGGTAGTCCGGATTGACGATAAAAGCACATTTGAGGAAAAAGTAAACTCTCCAGTTGGATTCTGGTACTTTGGGAATACAGTCTCTTTAATAAGCCTTGATACCTCTGTTCATAAAAATCCAGATTATTACGTAGTCCCTCCCGATAATAGAAAAGCTAATATTACCATTGGCATTTCAATCTTGGCGCTAATGCTCAGTGTTATTCTGTGGGTACACGAAAAGAAGAAATAATCCACAGAGGAAATACCTTTTAAATTGTCATGTAGATTTTAGATCATGCTTGAAGTAATCTTCCTTGGAACTGGGGGCATTATGCCAACCAAAGAGAGAAACGTCCCAGCCATAGCCTTAAAGTATGGAGGCGAGATAATTCTGTGGGATATTGGGGAAGGTACACTAAGACAGTTAAATACAGCAAAATTGAGCCCAATGAAGATAGAAAAAATTTTTATAACTCATTTTCATGGCGATCACTATTTAGGATTAATGAGCCTTATCCAAACGATGACTCTTTGGAAGCGAGAATGTCCACTCCACATCTACGGGCCCAAATATGCCTTCGAGTTCATTCAGAACTATCTTAAGAGTGGCTTTTTTAGACCAAGTTTTGAAATCCATGTTCACGAGCTTGGAGAAACAAGACTGAAGTTCAAAGACTATGAAATATGGAGCTTCAAAGTAGACCACGGTATCCCGGCCTTAGGCTATGTTTTCAAGGAAAAGGACAAACGAGGGAATTTTGATGTCAAAAAAATCAGAGAACTTGGATTGAAACCTGGCCCTTGGATGAAAGAGCTCGAAATTAAAGGAAAAATAGAAATCAATGGAAAATTGATATATCTAGAAGATGTTACCGGAAAACCAAAGAAAGGTGTGAAGATCGTATACACGGGTGATACCGAGCAGTGTGAAAGAGTAAAGCTCTTTTCGGAGAGAGCTGATTTGTTGATCCACGAGGCGACATATTTAAGCAGAGAAGACAAGGGAGATAGTTATCATTCCACGGTGGAGGAAGCTTGTGAGACTGCAAAAAGAGCCAAAGTCAAGCTTTTGGCACTTTTCCACAGAGCACCAAGGTACAAGTACGAGGAATATCTCCAAGAGGCAAATGAGATATGTGAGTATAAGTTTATAATTCCTCAAGATTTTGATGTTGTTAGGCTTGGTGAGAAGTATGAGTTATCTTCGCTACGTTAAAATCATAGGTACAATGCATGTTTCACCAAAAAGTAGGAAAGAAGTAAGGGAAATGATCCTAAAAGAAAGGCCCGATGCAATAGCTATTGAATTAGACCAACAACGTTTTTATGCCATTCAATCTCCTAGAAAACTCACCTTCCAAGAGGCATTAAAACTTGGGAGGAGTGCACTTCTGACATATATTCTAATGAAGGTGGAGGAGAAAATTGGAGAAGAGTTCGGCATGAAACCTGGGGAAGAAATGAAAGAAGCTATTTATATGTCTGGACTTCTCGGTGTCCCCCTTTATCTAATCGACGAAGACATTAGGGTTATTATGGAAAAACTTCTGAAAGCGCCTTTTAGGGAAAAACTGTTTCTATTTCTTGAAAGTGCTTTAGTGTTTCTTCCTATAGCTCCCAGTGGAGAAGAAAACTCAGAAGATATTATGGGAAATTACAAAATAATGATGCAACGTTTCAAAACTAGATATCCTTACCTCTTTAAAGTTCTAGTAGAAGAGCGAAATGAGATTATGGCAAGAAATCTCAAAAAAATCGTTGATGAATTAAAAAGAATGGGACTTAAAAAACCAAAAGTCATTGCCGTGGTTGGACTGGGTCATGAAAAAGGAATAGAAAGAAGTTTAAACTCTTACAAAGAGCAAAGATTTATTAAGTCCAAAACAAACTTATAATGGTGATTTTATGGAAAGAAGACAACTTACATGTCCGCTTTGTGGAGGGACCAGTTTTAAATTTGAAGACGGGAAATTGGATAGCAAATGGGGCTTCACAGCTCATAAAGTGAAAATCGCAATCTGTGAGAGCTGTGGCTACGTAATGATGTTTTACAAAGGAAGGACAATATGGGACTTCGATTAGTGCTAAACTTTATAATTGCATCCTCCAATTTCCAACGGGGTTGAAGATGAGGGAAGAACTAAAACGCATGCTTAAGGTAGACATACTTGAGATCGAATATGAAGGAGATAAAGTGATTGTCTATGTTCCAAAAGACCAAGTTAAGATAGCAGTAGGGAGCGGTGGGAGTGCTGTAAGGGCTGCAGAGCTAGTCTTAGGAAAGAAGATTGAAATTAGAGGTAGATAAAGAATGTCTATGGGCTTTAAAAAGCAAGAACTTGAAGATCTAGCCATATCTTTTATTGTCCTTACACTCGTTTTTTCCAGTTTTGAATTAACTGCAATCCCCTATGTAGCTTTAGGCATCTTTACAGCCTTTGTTTTCCACGAGATTGCCCATCGACAAGTTGCTAG